>JAIVWR010000168.1:0-3207 GCA_048636435.1 Acidobacteriota bacterium
CGATTGGTGATGCTGAACGAAGGCCGTATCGTTGGCGAGGGCGAGCCGGAGGAGGTGCTATCGCCGCAGCTTCTGGCCTCCGTCTATGGAACGCGGGTCTCGGTCTTCAGCCATCCCCTGACCGGACGGCCGGTGGTGACGCCGATGTCGGGGGACTCTCGTGCGGGCCTGGAGGCGAGGGGAAGCGTCGGCACGCTGGGGAGCTGAAGGATGGCGGAAAAAGACGCCGGACGTCAGGCACTGGTTATCGTGCTCACCGGGCGCGGCAAGGGCAAGACCACGGCCGCCCTGGGGGTGGTCTTGCGCGCCTGGGGCCGCGGCATGAAGACGGTCGTGCTCCAGTTCATGAAGGCCAGGACGAGCAACTACGGCGAGAATCGGGCGGCCAAGAAGCTGGGGATCGAGATGATCCCCCTGGGCGAGGGGTTCACGTGGCTCTCCGAGGACATCGAGAAGGACAAGGCCACCGCCCGCGAGTGCTGGGAGATGGCGCGCGAGAAGATCGCCTCCGGCCAGTACGATATCGTCGTCCTGGACGAGATGACGTATCCCATGAGCTACGGCTGGATCCCTGTCGAAGAGGTGATCGATACCCTGCGACAGCGGCCGGAGGGCCTGCACGTCATCATCACCGGCCGCGATGCTCCCCAGGAGCTGATCGACTTCGCCGACCTGGTGACGGAGATGCGGGAGGTCAAGCACCCGCATCAGAAGGGGCTCAAGGCCCAGCCGGGCATCGACTTCTGAGGCGGCGATGACGCAGGTCTGGTCTAGCCAGGACGCGGCGCTGCCATGATACCCATCGGCGATAACGTACGCGTTCGCACGTTCCCCTACGTCAACATCGCCATCATCGTCGCCAACTGCGTGGTGTTCTTCTATGAGGTGGGTTTTGCCAGCAACATCAACAAGCTCTTCTTCGACTGGGCGGTGGTGCCTGTGAAGCTGACCGACTATCTGGACAACCCGGGAGATCACTCGCTGCGCGTTCTCTTCACGCCGATGACCGCCATGTTCCTTCACGGCGGCTGGTTTCACATTGGGGGGAACATGATCTTCCTGTGGGTGTTTGGCGACAATGTGGAGGATGCCCTGGGGCATCTTCGTTACCTGGTGTTCTACTTTGTCTGTGGTATCGCCGCGGCGGCGGCTCAGGTATGGGTGGACCCCAACTCGCCGGTGCCCATGGTGGGGGCCAGCGGCGCCATCGCCGGCGTGATGGGGGCCTACCTGCTGCTCTATCCCCGGGCCACCATAGCGACCCTGATAATGCCGTTCGTCTTCTGGACGGCCTACGTACCGGCCTTCCTGCTCATCGGCTTCTGGTTTTTCATCCAGGTATTCAATGGGGTGGCCTCGATCGGCTATGCAGTAGGCGCCAGTGAGGGCGTGGCCTGGTGGGCGCACGTGGGAGGCTTCTCGGCCGGCTTCCTGTTGCTCTGGCTCTTCCGTCCTCGCCGTCCGAGCGTGGGCGTCGGCCGACCGCTGCGGTAGAGAGGGCCCGATCGCTGATGTTTGGGCGACTCCTCGCTACGCCTCAAGGCGGCAGATGGCAGTTTCACTTGGGCGGGCGTTCTTTGGAAACGCTGTGCTGTACGGGAGATGCGGCCAATTTGCTGGCCCGAGCACGTGATGCTTGGGTCTGACCTCGTCTTGAGTAGCTGAAGTCATTGGAGAACTGGCGGCGAGCGCCGCACAACTTGCAGACGCCTTCGGTCGTGGGGCCATTTGGTTTTCCAAGCAACCAGTGGTGGGCGCTGTGCGAGCAGGCCGGACTGGCCGTGGGAATGACTACCGCGCTCTCGTCGTCTACCATCGTCCACGCCTGTAGGTCGATTCGGGCGAACGATCGCCCAGGTAAAGCGTGTGCGCCATGGATGATCCCCCTCTCTTCGACCCTTAGGCAGCCAGTGGCCGGTCTCGTCTGGCTCCGTATGCGGATCGCTCGACTTCCCCACCCCGCTGGAAGGAAAGAGGGGGGCACAGCCCCCCTCTTTCGCTGTCAGACCTAGTAGCGGCGTGAAGAACTGGCGGGTTGCTGCCGGAAGCAGTCGCTACAGTACACTGGGCGGTCCTGGCGCGGCTGGAAGGGGACTTCGGTCTGCTTGCCACACTGGGCACAGACGGCGGGGAACATCTCTCGTGGGGCCCGGCCGTAGCCGCCGCCGCCGCCGCCGCCGCCGCCGTAGTCGCGTTCGCTGCGACGGGATGTGCGGCAGGACGAACAACGCTTGGGCTCGTTGGTGTAGCCCTTTTCGGCGTGATAGGCCTGGTCGTCAGCGCTGAAGGTGAAAGACTGACCGCAGTCTTGACAGGTGAGTGTCCTATCCTCGTAACTCATCGATGACCTCCTTTCGCTCAATAGTTGGCGATGGCTTGGTCACCGGAGTTCAGGACACTGGGGAATGAAGCCGTGCAACACTAAACGATCACCACTGACGGAAGCATATCACAGGATGGAGAAATGCGCAAGGGCGCTTTTCTGCGCGGGCCTAGGCGCGAAACTCGATGCGGGTGAACAGCCGCCGCTCCGCCTCGGCGGCTACTTCCTGCACCAGGCCGCCAGCGACCCGACCGACGAGCCGCTCCAGGATGGCGCGCCGCGGCCGCAGGTAGGCCAGCCGTCGCGGCACCCTGCCGAGCTCGGTGGCCATGTCGATGGCTGTGTCCAGGTCGCCCAGCTCATCCACCAGGCCCAGTTCTTTGGCCTTGCGAGCGGTGAACATCTCGCCGGTGGCGAGGCTGCGCACCTTCTTTGGCTGCAGGCGGCGGCTGCGGGCCACGGCGTCCACGAACCAGTCGTAGTACTCGTCCATGAGGGTCTGCAGCTTCTTCTGCTCCTCGTCGGTGGGATCGCGGAAGGGCTGCAACATGTCCTTGAAGGTGCCGGCCTTGGTCACGAACACCTTCACCCCCAGGCGCTGCAGCAGCTCGCTGATGACGGGCCGGATGGAGATGACGCCGATGGAGCCCACTAAGGCTGTGGGGATGGCCACGACCTTAGTGGCGGCGCAGCTCGCCAGGCAAGTGCCGTCGCCGTCATTGTCCTGGAAGCCGGTGTCGCAAGCGCTGCAGGAGGTGCCGGCGTAGCCCGGGTCGCACTCGCAGGCGGGCTGCCCACCAATGACCACACACCGGCCGTGCCCGGAGCAGGTGACTCCGTCGCAGACCCCATCCGCATCGCTGTCCGAGCTACACGACAGCAGC
>JAIVWR010000169.1:0-3178 GCA_048636435.1 Acidobacteriota bacterium
GAACAACTACGGTCGCATCGTCATGACCACATCGGCTACCGGGCTGTACGGAAACTTCGGCCAGGCCAACTACGGCGCGGCCAAGCTGGGCCTGGTGGGGTTCATGAACACCCTTAAGATAGAGGGAGCCCGATACAACATCCTGGTCAACACCATCGCCCCCATAGCCGGTACGCGGATGACGGCTGGCGTGATGCCGCCGGATCTGGTGGAGAAGCTGAAGCCGGACTACGTGTCGCCCATCGTGGCCTACATGTGCTCCGAGGAGTGCACCGACAGCGGCATCATCTTCGTGGCGGGCGCGGGCTACTTCTCGCGGGCTGTCATGGTCGAGGGGCCCGGTATCATCCTGGACGCCAAGAAGGGCGTCACCATGGAGGACATCAGGGACCGGCTGGCGGACATCAAGAAGCTAGAGGGGGCGCAGCCCTTCAACCAGTCCAACGAAGAGATCGCCCGCCTCGTGTCCGCCCTGGGCTCGTGAGCCGCTGGCAATAAGGTCTGCCGGCGCTCAGGGAGCCCGGCCTTTAGCCGTTAGGCTTGGCAGTGCGGTGGCAATGCTGAAGACGCCTGAGCCTTGCGGGTCTGATTTCGATCCGCTTGCGGGGCCAGCGAGCTGAAATGGCGAGCAGCGGTTTCATGGCTGGAGGCCGCTGCTCTCTATTTGGCTGACCGCAGCCCTGTAAAGAAGGGTGAATGCCATGGATCTGAAGCTAGCAGGCAAGACCGTTATCGTCACCGGCGGCGCATCCCACATTGGCCGAGCTATCGCCTTAAGCTTCGCCCGCGAGGGGTCCAACGTGGTCATCGCTGACATCGACGAGACCCAGGCCGACAAGGTGGCGTCTCAGGCCAACGGGCTAGGGGGCGGGGGCAAGACTATCGTTGTCAAGACCGATGTGACTGACCAGCGAGAGGTGGAGGCCATGGTGAGCCGGGCCAGCGATGAGTTCGGCCGCATCGACGTTTTGGTGAACAACGCGGGCTGGGTCCTCGACCGCCTCTTCCTGGACCAGCCCCGCGAGGACTGGGAAAAGTCGGTCAACGTCAACCTGTGGAGCGTCATCTACTGCATGCGGGCTGTCCTGCCCCAAATGGTGGAGAACGGCTACGGCCGCATCGTCAGCATCAGCTCCGAGGCCGGGCGCGTGGGGGAGTACCGCGAGGCGGTGTATGCGGCCTGCAAAGCGGGGATCATAGGCCTCACGAAGTCGTTGGCCCGCGAGATGGGCCGCTACGGGATCACCCTCAATTCGGTCTGTCCCGCCCTCACCGTGCCCAGCAGCGAGGAGGAGATAAGCGAGCACAGCATGTGGAAGCTTGGGCTCCAATTCTTCACAGCGGAGACACAGGAGAAGGCCAAGCGGCTCTATCCCCTGCGCCGCCTGGGAACGGCGGAGGATACGGCCAACGCTGTCATCTTTCTGGCCTCCGACGTCGCCAGCTTCATCACCGGCCAGAGCCTCAGTGTTGGCGGTGGTGTCACGATGATATAGCTGGTGCGCCCCGCTGGCGGCAACAGTCTGCGGGATTTTCGCCCTCTGGCTGGAAGGTGTTAATATAACGATCGACGGGGCCGGGGTAGCTCAGGGGTAGAGCAGCGCTTTCGTAAAGCGCGGGTCGGGGGTTCGAATCCCTTCCCCGGCTCCAGTTTCATATCTGAACATCTGCCACTTAGGGCCCAAGTGCCAGTTTTGCCCCCGCCCTTGCCGACAAGTGTTCCCCGTCAGCATTAGGAGAAGATACGCATCGTCCTGGAGGGCTTCCGGAGCGATGTGCGGGTGAGTGAGCAGTGCCGGCGGGAAGGCATCCGCCCCAATGACTGGATATCTTCTCTCTGCCCGATAATATCGCTAGCTCATGCTACCCACTTGGCGTAGGCCAGCGTCTGCTATTCTCACCAGGTCGTCCGGAGTTGTTCCGTCGTCGGGGAAGCAGGCTACGCCGGCGCTGAGACTCAGGCGATCCGCAGCCTCGTCGTCGGTCTGTTTGAGTCTCTCAGTGATGCGCCTGTTTATGCGTTTAACGACAGCCCGTGCGCTTGATGAGTTGGCACCCACCAGTATGGCCGCAAACTCATCACCCCCGTAGCGGAAGGCGAGGTCCGAGTCGCGTATTCCCTTCCGGATGCAGTAGGCGACGAAGCGCAGCAGTTCGTCACCCCCCTGGTGACCGCGGGAGTCGTTGAAGCGCCTGAAGTCGTCGACGTCCATCATCAGCAGGGTGAACCCCTGCTCGTAGCGCTTCGAGCGCTCTATCTCTTCGGCCAGGCGCTTGTAGAAGTGGGTGTGGTCATAGAGGCCGGTGAGGCTGTCGGTGATGGCCTTCACCTCTAGCTCGGCGTACAGTCCCTCCCGCTCCTGCTCCGCCCTCCTGCGCTCCGTGATGTCACGGCCCGTAATCTGGACTGCAGCGTACTGGCCCCCCTCATCGAAGAGAGCATAGCCGTTCCATTCCACCACCCTCGTTCCCTTCGGCGTGATCTGGCGGTTCACAAACCCCGCCACCAACTCCTTCGTTGCTCTCGCCTCTCGGATTGCCTCGGCAGTCACCTCTAGGTCCTCGGGATGCACAGCAGCTCTGGAGTTGGTACCCAGGAGTTCTTCTCGCGGCTTTCCATAGAATCGGCAGGCCCCGTCGTTGAGGAACGTCCACCTGCCATCCTTGTCCAGCCTCGCAATTATGTCCCCTGTCAGATTGGTGGTATCGATGTATTCCTTCGTCTTAGCTGATAGGGCCTCCGTCATCTCGTTGAAGTCGCGGGCGAGAGAGGCGATCTCTTCCGGGCCGGAGACCTCGGCCCTGATGTGCGACCCTCCTGCAGTGATCGCTCGGGCTTTCGCCCGCAGGGAGGCCAGCGGGCGGATCACCGAGGCAGTGACGCCTAGCGCCGCGCCTGCCGCCAGCACGAAGGCACCACTAGCGAGTCCCACCAGGGCCCAAAGGGCGCTGTCTGCGGCGCGGCTGGCCTCATCTCTCTCCGAGGCGAAAGTGGCTCGCTGTCCGTCGGCCATCTCCTGCAAGCGGACGACGGTGCCTTCGATAGTATCGGCCACCTGAGGAACCACGCTCATTGCCGCCGCCGTTCCCCCGGCCTCTACAATAGATAAGGCTTGGTCTACTGTTCCCTCCAGTTCCTCCATCGCGGCGATCAGGTCCTCAAGGAGTAGGAGAGCCT
>JAIVWR010000170.1:0-3172 GCA_048636435.1 Acidobacteriota bacterium
AACGCGGCCACGCCGCCGCCCTCCTCCAGCTCGCCCGACAGCACCCAGCGGATGTCCACCCCCAAGCCGTAGTGAACCGCGGCGTGGATCAGGGCCTCCTTCACCGAAAAGTAAGCATCGGGCAGCTCCGCGTACTTCCCGACCACCGCCACCGAAACGCGACCGCGCGGGCTCTTCAGCCGCTCCACCCACTTCTGCCAATCGGCCAGGTCGCGGGAGACGCCGGGGAAGTTCAGGCGCTCCATGATGTAGGCCGTCAGGCCAGCCTGCTCCAGGACCAGCGGCACCTCGTAGATAGTCGACATCGTAGGAAGGGGCACGACCGCCCGCTTCTCCACGTCGCAGAACAACGAGATCTTGTCCCGCAGGTCGTCGGTCATCTTGCGATCGCTGCGGCACATGATCACGTCGGGCTGGATGCCCATGCTGCGCAGCTCGCGAACGCTGTGCTGAGTGGGCTTGGTCTTCAGCTCACCGCTGGTGGACAGATAGGGCAGGAGGGTCACGTGGATAGCCAGGGTATCCTCCCGCCCCTCCTCCTTGCGCATCTGGCGCACGGCCTCCAGGAAGGGCTGCCCCTCGATGTCGCCCACTGTGCCCCCCACCTCCACAATCACCACGCTGGCCTCGCTCTCGCGCCCGACAGCGCGAATGCGCTCCTTGATCTCATTCGTTACGTGCGGGATGGACTGGATGGTGCGGCCCAGATACACGCCCCGCCGCTCCTTGGCGATCACCGCCTGGTAGATCTGGCCGGAGGTCACGGAGCTGGCGTGCGTGAGGTCCTGGTCCAGGAAGCGCTCGTAGTGGCCCAGGTCGAGGTCGGTTTCCGCGCCGTCGCTGGTGACGAACACCTCGCCGTGCTGGTAGGGGGACATCGTGCCGGGGTCGACGTTCAGATAGGGATCGAGCTTCTGGATGACGACGGAGATGCTGCGGGCCTTGAGGAGCCGACCGAGAGCGGCGGTGGTGATCCCCTTCCCTACGGAACTCACCACGCCGCCAGTGACGAAAATGTACTTCGTCATGTAATTCACAATCATCATACGGGCGACGGCAAAGGCCTGTCAAGCGTTGGAGAGGCTCGGGAGAACTAGCCAAGGAGATACATTGATTAGCAAAATCTCCACCGCGAAGAGAGCCCCAAACCCGAGATCAGGTCACCCCTTCCTTGACCGTCCCGTTATCGCTCACCTATACTGAGCCTGCTCTCGCCAGGCCTAGAAAGGGGACGCGCATGCCCATCTCCTGGGAGATCTCCGAGCTCGCCAACGGCTTGCGAGTGGTGACCACACCCCTCACCACTGCCCAGTCCGTCAGCGTCAGCCTCTTCATCGGGACGGGCTCGCGAGCCGAGGAGCGCGGCTCTCAAGGGCTCGCTCACTTCTTGGAGCACATGGTATTCAAGGGAAGTGAGCGCCGCCCCACTGCCATGGCCATCGCCGAGGCCGTCGAGGGGGCGGGCGGCGTCCTCAACGCCTACACCTCCAAGGAGGTCACCTGCTTCTGGAACCACCTCCCCTACGATAAGCTCGAGCTGGCCGTCGATGTGCTGGCGGACATGCTCTTGCACCCCTTGCTCGACGCCCAGGAGATGGAGCGAGAGCGCTCGGTCGTCCAGCAGGAGATCCGCCGCAATCGCGACCAGCCGGGCGCGTGGGTGGGCGAGCTACTGGCCCAGGCCTTCTACGGCGACCAGCCCCTCGGCTGGAGCACCGCCGGCAACGAGGACACGGTGGCCACCCTCCAGCGCCAGGACTTCCTGAGCTACATGGATGCCTGGTACGTGCCGGCCAATACCGTCATGAGCGTGGCCGGCAACGTCAGCCACGAAGACGTGCTGGCCCTCGCCCGCCGCCACTTCGAAGACCGGCCAGCCAAGCCCTTCCCTTCCTTCCTGCCCCTCGACTCCGACCTCCCCACCCAGCGCGTCGCCGCCGAGAGCCGTCCCATAAGCCAGGCCAACCTGGCCATGGCCCTCCCCGCTTTCGCCAGAAAGGACCCCGACCGCTACGCCCTGATGATATTCAACTGTCTCCTCGGTCGGGGCATGAGCTCCCGCCTGTTCAAGGAGGTGCGGGAGAAGCGGGGGCTGGCCTACTCGGTCGGCTCGTCCGTCGGCCGCTACTTCGACACCGGCCTGCTCGTGATCAGCGCCGGCGTCTCTCCCCAGAACCTGAAGGAAACGGTGCGCGTCATTGTGGGCGAGCTGCGCAAGCTGCTCGAGGAGCCCGTCGGCGCCGAGGAGATGACCAGGGTCCGCGACTACAGCGTCGGCAGCTTCCGCCTCAGCCTCGAGACGTCCATGGCCCTGGGCCAGCGGGCCGGCGACCTCCTGCTGACCATGGGCGAGATCGAGCCCGTCGAGTCCGTGGTGGAGAAGCTGCAGGCCATCACCGCCGACGATGTCCTGCGGGTCGCCCGCCGCATCGTCCAGGCCGGCAAGCTCGTCCTGTCAGTGGTCGGCCCCGATGTGGAACGCGAGGACTTAGCGGAGCTAGTGGCCGCCACGGCCGACTGAAGTGGGGCTCTTACTATGGGGACACGCCAGCGGAAGCGTCGCCTGCGTACGCGCCGACGTAGGGCACATTCAGCGTCGAGCCATAGAGGATCACATCGGGGTCTTCCAGGCCGTTGAGCTGCACCAGAGCCTCCACAGTGGTGCCGAAGCGAGCGGCGATGTCGATTAGCGTGTCGCCTGCCTGCACCTCATAATCGGTGGTCCCACCTGGCGAGGCAAGCGGCGTGGGCGATGGTGCAGGCGGGGGCGAGGA
This sequence comes from Acidobacteriota bacterium, assembly GCA_048636435.1. Classification (GTDB taxonomy): domain Bacteria; phylum Chloroflexota; class Dehalococcoidia; order SM23-28-2; family SM23-28-2; genus SM23-28-2. The sequence goes on from JAIVWR010000170.1 coordinate 2,775, forward strand.
GCTATCTTCTTCCTCGCCAGAGGGAGCGTCTCCCTGGCTTTCGGACGCGATCACTCTTACTGTATCGGAGCCAGCGAACGATCGCCCAGGCGGGCTCACCATGCCGGCCACGGTCATCGTGACATCGCCCGTTTCACCGTCGAGTAGCTCGATAAGGTCCTGGCGGTCGAACTTCACCATGAGATCGGGTACGGTATCCCCGTCGTGGTCACCGACGGCGGTCGGATGCTCCTTGGCCTCGACGGACGCATCCTCGGGGCAAGCGGTAACCTGGCCCAGGCACAGGCGGACGGTGGAAACATCGATGCCGTTGACATCCCATCCCTCTGGCAGCTCTATGTAGGCGGTGACGAACTTTCCCTGGCTCTCGGGGTTCAGCGTATCGGGGTCGATGTCTA
>JAIVWR010000171.1:0-3152 GCA_048636435.1 Acidobacteriota bacterium
GGCCATCCTATGCGTGCACAGGCAACGGCCGGTGCTGCCGTCGTCGTGGGCGTTGATGTAGGGGCCGTATTGCTTGTCCAAATGCTTGCGGTGCTCGCTTTGGAGCGTCATCCAGTCGAGCCAATCGAAGACTTGCTGGTCGAAGATTCCCAGGCGATTTGCCAGGATGACCATGCTTTCGTGCGAATCGCTCCAAGTGTCGCGGTGCGCGGCGTGCGGCCAGAGCTTCGCCTCTTTGCGCTGCGCGAAGTTCTTGCGGTTATCGAGCAGCCAGCGGATCGGCTTTTCGATGGCCTTGCGGTAGCGGTCGGCGCCGGCCGCGCGGTCGAAGTTCTCGTACGCGAAGAGGACGTATCCCCAGGTGTCGGGCGGTTGCAGCCAAACGGTGTTTCCGTCCTGGTCGAGATCGCCGCAGAACAGCCCGGTTTTCGGATGGGCGCTGGTTCGGAGGATCTGATCGAGGACTTTCATCAACGGCTCGCGATACGACTCGGCCCGCTCGCTCTTGAGCTGACACCCGACGACGAAAAGCTGCGCGAGCTCGAGCGTGAGGTTGCGGAGCTCAGGGCAGCGGTGGAGGAGCTGCGCGCCCTCGGACTTGCCGAGGACCGGCTGACGGAGATCGAGCGGCGCCTCGGGATCCTCGCCGAGGAGATGGAAGACCTCAAGGTGGGCGACATCATCACCTATCGCTCTCCGGGAAACCACACCACCCTCACCCACCGTGTAGTGAGCATACGCCAGCAGGACGGCCAGCGGGTCTTCAAGACCAAGGGCGACGCTAGCCTTGAGCCTGACCCCCGGGAAATCATCCTGCGCGGCCAGGTGTCCAAGATGGCCTTTGACATCCCCTACCTAGGCTATGTGGTAGATTTCGCCAAGAGCATCCAGGGCGTCGTCTTGCTCCTCGTGGTGCCGGCTGCCGGCCTGGTGCTCATACACACGCGGAAAATATGGAAGGAACGCGCGAGCAGGGGGGTGTAATGAGACATGCCCAACCGCCAGCCTTCTGCTAGGCGAACATTCCCGCTGGTCGTCCCCGCAGCAGCCCTGCTAGTGGCGGCTCTGGCGGCGCTCGCCATCATGGCGACGACGGCCTACGCTGTGTTCACCGACATCTTGGACAACACCGAAAACACCTTCAGCACCGACACCCTGGATCCTCCCACCGGCCTGGGGGCGAGCGTCGCGGGCAGCGACATCGAGCTGGACTGGACGCCCACTGTCGATACCTACGCGACGGGATATAAGGTGTTGCGGAGCACCATCTCCGGCGGCCCCTACACGGAGATCGACACCGTCACTCCGTACACGGAGACCACCTACATGGACATATCTCCAGGCTCGGGCACCTTCTACTATGTGCTCCGCTCGTATTACCAGAACTGGGAGAGCGCCGACAGCAACGAGGCGAACGCCACCATCTGACCTTCGACTCGTCGGGACTGGTGGTGACTACCTCGTCCTAGAATTTGCCTCGCCGCGCCAGCAGCCGCTCGTTGCGGGCGGCTATCGCCTGCGGATGCAGAGGCCAGGCTTCTTCCCTGGCCACCATCAGCATCTGGTCAAGGTACTCCAGGATAGCGGCGTCCAGGTCGCGGTCGGCCAGCTCGCGCACCCTGGCCAGGGCCGGCTTGGCCCGAACCTTGCCGGGCTCGATCTTGTCGGCCACGAAGATGACCTTCTCCAGAAGCGACATCCCCGCCCGGCCGGTGCTGTGGAAGCGAGCCGCCGCCAGCACCTCGGGGTCGTCGATGCCGTGCTCCTGGCGGAGGATCTCGGCGCCAACGGGCCCATGGAGCAGGATGGGCGCCTCCTCCTCGACGGGGCTGACCTCCAGGCCGAACCCGCGGGCCCTGGCCAGAAGCTCCCGGCGCGAGAGGGCGCGAGCGATGTCGTGACCCCAGGCGGCCAGCTCCACCTGCTCCCTGTCAAGCTCTTTCAAGCCGGCCGCCAGGCGGTCAGCCTCCGCCACCACCCGCTCGACATGCTCGGCCAGGCCGCGGGGCAGGCGGCCGATCGCTGCTTTCAGGGCCTCGATCTGCGCCTGCATATACAAGAAAGGAAAGGGAAGAGAGAAAGGCTAGCCCTCGGGGCCCAGGCGCCGACCGCCGAGGACGTGCATGTGGATGTGGTAGATGGTCTGGCCGCCGTACTCGCCCACGTTCAGGGCCAGACGGTAGCCCTTTTCGGCGGTCCCTTCGCTTTGGGCGAGGCGGTTGGCGACCTGGATCATGTGAGCAAGCAGCGGCCCATGCTCCTGGCCGATGTCCACCGCCGAAGGGATGTGCTCTTTGGGGATGACCATGAAGTGGACGGGCGCCCGCGGGTGGATGTCGCGGATGGCGAACACCCGATCATCGTCGTGCAGCTTGTCCACCGGCGTCTTGCCGGAGCCCATGTCACAGAACAGGCACTCGGTCATGGGACCCCTCCCTGTGCAGCTTGCCTGACCGCAGGCAGATCCCCTCCGTCGGAGGAGGGGGACTGATTAGGCGTCTATTTTAGCCAAACCCAGCGGCCTTGGCCAGCGGCCTTTCGTACGCTCTTCAACCGCCAACCGCAGGCGAAGCGCTTCTACGGGTCGAAGGCCCACTGGGTGCCACCCGGCTCGGTGACCAGAATGAGAACCGAGGCGAACCGGCTGAGCTGTATAGGATCGCTGAGGTCGGGCCTGCCCGGCACAAATCGCTGCCACCCCTGACCAGGGGCGAGAACGTACAAGACCGCGAACTGGCCGCCAATGCCTTGAGTTGCTGACTCCACATCCTTCGGCTCGCCGGCGTAGCAGACGCTATTCCATCCCTGGGCAAGAGGCGTGACAGCGGGCGGCGAGCCCGAGGGTTGCTGCGGCCAGGCGGCGCTGCTGGCCGAGAGAAGGAACAGAGGCTCATAAGGGCTGAGGCTTGCTATGGTGCTGACACCCGGTTGGTCCGGAAACCACTTGTCGTAGCCCTCGGCCCCCAAGCGATAGGCAGCGAGAACGTCCTGGCTGACGTCGCCCAGCGCGTCCTCGATGTCCCCGCTGGGGCCGACGTAGCAGGCATGGTTCCAGCCGGCCATCAGGTCTGTGGGGCTAGGGGTTGCTGTTGCCGTAGGCGTGGGTGTGGCCGTGGGCGTGGCCGTGGGCGTGGCTGTAGGCGAGGGGGTGG
>JAIVWR010000172.1:0-3147 GCA_048636435.1 Acidobacteriota bacterium
CCTTTACGAGCTTCCTGCCGATGGCGATCGGCATGGGCGTGCTCCTGCCGGTACTGTCGGTGGGGATCAAGTACTACACCACGTCCAAGGGCTCTGTGCTCGGCTTTGCACTCTTCTACACCCTGATGAACGTCGGCTGGGCGCTCGGCGCCTGGATCTTCGATGCGGTCCGGGGACACTTCGGTGAGCACGAGATGGTGGAGGTGGGGAGCACGGGACTGGTGTTCTCCACCTACCAGATCATCTTCATCGCCGGATTCCTGCTCACCGTGCCGCAGGTATTCATCTACCTCATGTTCCGGCGGGGCGTCCGGATGACGGACGACCGGGGTGTCGTGATCAACCACCGGACGAATACGGCGGGAGACGGCGAGGCGCCGAAGAGCATGGCCGGAGCCATCGGCAAGGCGGCACGCGACACCTTCGGGATCTTCGGGACGGTGATCACGAAGATCCCCAGCGAGGTCGTCCCGGAGGCACGCGTCGCGCTGCTACTGATCGCGCTGAACATGTGGCTGGCGTTTCTCGGAACGGGCTTCTCCCTCGTCCTGACGAGCTTCGAGCGGTTCGACCTCTCCAACGGGATCAACCTGCTGGTCCTCGCCATCCGCACCGTGGGCACGGTCCTCGTCCTCCAGGCCGGCGGCCATCAAACACTCCACGCGCTCGTCGATGCGCTCATAGAGCTCCTGCCGCGGGCAGGTCAGCCCCAGGGTGAGCACCTCCCACGGCGGCGGGCCCTTCTCCTGCCAGTAGGATATGGGGCGGCCGGTCGCTTTGTGCACCTCCAGCGCCCGAATGACCCGCCGCACGTTGCGCGGGTCGATGCGAGCCGCCGCCTTCGGGTCTACCTGCGCCAGCTCTCGATGCAGCGCTTCTGCTCCCTGACGGTCCGCCCGCTCCCCGAGCTCCCGCCGCAGCTCCCTTTGAGGCGGCAGTCGCGGCACCCGCCATCCCTCCAGCAGGGCCCAGACGTACTGGCCGCTGCCCCCCACCAGCAGCGGCTGCTTGCCCCGCGACCATACGTCCTCCAGGGCAGCGCCAGCCTGCTCCAGGTACTGTGCCAGGCTGAACTCCTCGTCGGGGTCGATCACGTCGATGAGGTGGTGGGGTGCCAGCGCGCGCTCCTCCGCCGTGGGCTTGGCAGTGCCGATGTCCATGTGGCGATAGACCTGGCGTGAGTCGGCGCCCACGATCTCGCCGCCCAGACGTTGAGCGAGAGCGATGGCAAGGGCCGTCTTCCCCGTGGCCGTGGGGCCGACGATGGCGATGAGCCCTTGCGTCACGCCGCCTCGTTGTTCTGAACTGCCTGCTCGACGATAGAAGCGAAGGCGTCGGCCTTGAGGCTGGCCCCGCCCACCAGGGCGCCGTCGATCTGAGACTGGCTCATGAACTCGGCGACGTTGTCGGGGGTGACGCTGCCGCCGTACTGAATGCGAGCGGCCTCCGCCAGCTCGCGGCCATAGAGGGAGGTCAGCTCCTGGCGGATGAAGGCGATGGCCTCGTTGGCCATCGGCCCGGTGGCGGGGACGCCTGTGCCGATGGCCCACACCGGCTCATAGGCGAGCACGAAGGCTATGGGCATATCCACGTCCGCCAGGCCTCCTCGCACCTGCCGCAGCAGCACCTCTTCCCTGCGGCCGGCCTGGCGCTCCTCCAGCGTCTCGCCCACGCACATGATGGGCCGCAGGCCGTGGGCCAGAGCCGCCTTCAGGCGACGGTTCACCGTCTCATCGGTCTCACCGAAGTACTTGCGCCGCTCGGAGTGGCCGACGATCACGTACTCGCACAGGTCGGCCAGCATGGGAGGACTCACCTCGCCCGTGTAGGCACCCTCCTCCTCCCAGTAGACGTTCTGTGCCCCCACCTTGATGGACGAGCCCGCCAGCTCCCGCTCCGCGAGCGCCAGGAACACGAACGGCGGGCAGACCACTTTCTCCACCCCCGCCAGGCCATCGATGCGCTCCCTCAGCAAGCGGCAGAGCTCTGCGGCAGCGCGAGCGGTGGTGTACATCTTCCAGTTACCAGCGATGATCGGCATGCGTCCACTCATAGATCACGCTCCATACTTGGTGAACCGGTCGGCGTGGGCCATGGCCAGCGGCATTATCTCCGTGGCCGCAAAGAGGCCCAGCGACCCCTTCTGGCAGTCCCTCTCGTTGAACGCCTCCGCCGGGTCGGGCTGACACCAGCGCGAGCGTAACATGAACGGCACCGGGTGCCAGGAGTGGGCACGATAGGTGGAAGGCGTCGAGTGGTCACCGGTGACCATGATCACGTCCGGCTTAAGGGTGAGCAGTTCGGGGATGATAGCGTCCACCTCCTCCAGCTTGGCCACCTTGCCCTCGAAGTTGCCGTCCTCCCCTGTGGAGTCCGTAGCCTTGTAGTGAACGAAGAAGAAGTCGAACTGCCCCCAGTGCTCCCGCAGAGCCGCCAGCGAATCGCTGAGCGACGGCCCCGCGGGCAGCGCGGTCATCCCCACCAGCTTGGCCAGGCCGCGGTACATGGGGTAGAAGGCGATGGCCGCCGCCCGCAGCCCGAACACCTCGGGGAACGACGGCAGGTCAGGCCAGCGCGCGAATCCCCGCAGCAGCACCATGTTGGCGGGATGATGGTCGCGCAGCCGCTCGCGCGCCTGGGCCACGAAGGTGCTCACCAGCCCGGCCGTGCCCTTCGCCTCGGGAGCGAGAGCCGCCACCTCGACCGGCGGCACGCCCACCTGCTGGGGGTCGGTCTCGTTCAGCGCATCGGAGAGGCCGTCGCCCCGCAGTACCAAGAGAAAGCGGTGCTCCCGCACCGGCTCCACGAACAGCTCGACGCCCGGCAGCTCGATGGTGCGCAGCTCGGCGCAGAGGCGGGCGCAGGTGTCGGTGTCGATGCGGCCGGCGCGGCGGTCGACAACGAGGCCACCATCGTCCACCGTGCAGAAGTTGCCGCGAGCCGCCACGTCCTGGTGCCCCAGGTCGAAGTCGATGCCCACCGCCTCCAGAGCGCCGCGGCCGATGCGATAGCGCAGGGGGTCGTAGCCGAAGAGGGCCAGATGGCCCGGCCCGCTGCCAGGGGTAATCCCAGTGCCCACGTGATAGACCATGCCGCAGACGCCCTCCTGGGCCACGCGGTCCAGGTTGGCGATGCGGGCCGTCTCCA
>JAIVWR010000173.1:0-3130 GCA_048636435.1 Acidobacteriota bacterium
CCAACGCCTTCGCTGTGGAGGATGTGGAACCTGTAGGCTGGCTGCCGGCCCTTGGGCCCCTGGTCGTGGCCCTCTTGGCTGTGGGGACTCACCAGCTGTTCAGCTTCGAGACCACTTCCTACAAGCAGTTGCTTTCGCGCTTTGAGGCGATCCCGCCGCCTCCCCTGATCGGCGTGAGCGCGGCGGTACAGGCGCAACCAGCGCCCGCTCCTCCGCCCGCTGCTCGTGCGCCGGCGGAAACGACGGAACGCCGCTTTTGCTCTCACTGTGGGGCCCGAGTGGAAGCCGACGACGTGTTCTGCTCAGGCTGCGGTGAGAGGATGAGACCCACGTAGCGTTCTGCGGACGTTCTCGTCGCCTTGTGCTAAGATGGCTGTGGGTGTCTCAACACCGCCCCGTAAACGGGGCGGCATGGTAATGCGATACTGATGCCCCCGCCTTCAGGCGGGGGTCGAGATTTAACCCACCGACGACGGACGGCCCACACTCGTTGCCTCAGCGATCCCCGTTCGCTATGCTTAGCCTGATCTCATGTCTGTATCGCAGAGATTCCTCGACCAAATCGCCCTCAACCGGGATGAGTACGCGCTCATCGTGGAGCGCCTGGGGCGCGAGCCCAACGAGCTCGAGTTGGGCATGTTCGGCGCGCTGTGGAGCGAGCACTGCGGCTACAAGAACTCGGGGCCGCTCCTGCGCCTGCTGCCCTCCGAGGGCCCCTTCGTGCTCACCCAGCGGGGGGCCGAGAACGCCGGCGCCGTCGACATCGGCGATGGGCTGTGCGTGGCGATGAAGATCGAGTCCCACAACCACCCGTCGGCGATCGAGCCTTACCAGGGGGCGGCCACGGGCATCGGCGGCATCGTGCGGGACATCTTCGCGATGGGGGCGCGGCCGATCGCGCTGCTGGACTCGCTGCGCTTCGGGCCGCTGAGCGAGCAGCGGAATCGCTACCTGTTCGAGGGAGTGGTAGCGGGCATCGCCGGCTATGGTAACTGCATGGGCATCCCCACCGTAGGGGGCGAGATCTACTTCGAGGAGGAGTACTCTCAGAACCCGCTGATCAATGTAATGTGCGTTGGGGTGGCGCCCAAGGAGCGGCTGGCGAGCGCCCGGGCCACAGGGGCGGGCAATCCGCTGATGCTGGTGGGGGCGGACACCGGGCGCGACGGCCTGCACGGCGCCTCGGGCCTGGCCTCGCGCACCGACCCTCACGCCCGCTACGACGAACTGCGGCCGGCGGTGCAGATAGGCGACCCGTTCCTGGAGAAGCTGCTGATGGAGGCCTGTCTGGACCTGGCCCACAACCACCAGGAGTGGATCGTCGGCATTCAGGACCTGGGGGCGGCTGGACTGACCGCCTCTTCCCTGGAGTCGGTGGCCAGAGGGGGCACCGGCCTGGAGATAGACGTGGCCAGGGTGCCCCGGCGAGAGGAGGGGATGACCCCCTACGAGGTCATGATCGCCGAGTCGCAGGAGCGCATGCTGATCATCGTCAGGAAGGGGCACGAGGACGACGTGAAGGCCCTGTTCGACCGCTGGGAGCTGCGCTCGACCATCATCGGCGCGGTGACGGACGACGGGCTGGCGCGCATCCGCGAGGGCGAGCGGGAGGTGGCCTGCCTGCCGGTGGGGCTGCTGACCGAGGCGCCCCAGTATAGCCGGCAGGGGGTGCCGCCCGCCGAGCTCGCCGGGCTGCAAGCGTTCGCTCTCGATTCGCTGCCGGATGTGGCCGAGCCGGGGCCCGCCCTCCTGCGGCTGCTGTCGCGGCCCACTATCGCCGGCAAGCAATGGGTGTACCGTCAGTACGACCACCACGTGCTCATCAACACTGCGGACGGCCCCGGGGGCGACGCTGCCGTGATGCGCATCCGGGGCACGAAGAAGGGCATCGCCCTGTGCACCGACGGTAACGGGCGCTACTGCTACCTCGACCCGTACGCGGGTGGGGCCATCGCTGTGGCGGAGGCGGCCCGCAATGTGGTCTGCGTGGGCGCCCAGCCCATCGCCATCACCGATTGCCTGAACTTCGGCGACCCCAACCGTCCGGAGGTGTACTACCAGATGGAGCAGGTCATCGGCGGGATGGCCGCGGCCTGCGCCAAGCTGGGCGTTCCTGTCATATCGGGCAACGTGAGCCTGTACAACGAGACCGGCGGGCAGGCGGTCTACCCATCGCCGGTCATCGGCATGCTGGGGCTGCTGGAGGACGTCTCCCGCCGCTGCCCGATGGCCTTCGCTCAGGAGGGGCAGGAGGTGTTCCTGCTGGGCGGTGGACTGGAGGGCGACGCCTCGGCGCTGGCGGGGAGCGAGTACCTGAAAGAGGCGCACGGTCTGGTGGCTGGGCGGCCGTCCATCGACCTCGATCTGGAGGTGCGGGTGCAGCGGGCGGCGCTGGCGGCCATTGGCGAGGGCCTGGCGACGGCCTGCCACGACTGCTCGGAGGGCGGCCTGGCGGTGGCGCTGGCGGAGATGTGCATCGGCGGCGGCCTGGGTCTCGACGCCTCGGGCGTCAAGACGGGCGGTCGCGTGGATGCTGCGCTGTTCGGCGAGGGCCAGTCGCGCATGGTGATGGCGGTTGCGTCGGAGGCGGGGGAACGCCTGGCGGAGGTTGCGGCTGCCCACGACGTGCCGATCGCCCATATCGGGCGGGTGGCGGGCAAGCGGCTGGTGCTGGGGCGCCACATCGACCTGCCGGTGGCGGAACTGGCGGCCGCCTACGGGGGAGGCGTGGAGGAGGCGCTGAGGGCGTGAGGCGGGTCGGGCTTGGCAGGAACAGGGGCCGCGATAGGGAGGCGGCCTTCTTGCTTTCTTACGCGGGCTTGACATCTTTGGCCCACATAGTACACTTAATAAGACAAATGTTCGTATGTGGAGAGCGTGGAAAAGAACTCATAACTTTTGTGGACAAATACCTTGCGCCGCCGCCATCGGGTCATGGCATGATGCTGACGGCGGGAGGCAGTCAGCCTGACGGGGAGGGTGCTCAGTGAAGGTCGTATTTCTGGAGGAGGTGGAGGGCTCCGGTCGCATCGGCGAGGTGAGGAACGTGGCCAACGGCTACGCTCGGAACTACCTTCTGCCGCGCAAGCTGGCCGTTGCCGCCACTGACCACAACGTTCGCATAGCCCAG
>JAIVWR010000174.1:0-3128 GCA_048636435.1 Acidobacteriota bacterium
CATCGTGGAGAAGCGAAGCCGCCGCGGTCGGGTCTTCTACGGCTGCGCCAACTACCCTTCGTGCCAGTTCACCACCTGGACTCGTCCGCTGCCCACGCCCTGCCCTGAGTGCGGCGGTCTGCTACTGACCGCTGGCGACGGGCGCGGCCGCTGTAGCCAGTGTCGCTGGCGAGGCCAAGCGCCGCAGGACGCGCCTGCGACAACGGGCTCGCCGGCGGGCCGGCAGTAGTCTAGGCAAAACCGACATGGAGAAGCTGCTTCAGGCCTACCTGCACTTCCTCCAGGCTGAGCGCACCCTGTCGCCCTACACCCTGCGCAACTACGAGAGCGACCTCCGTTCCTTCCTCCGCTATGCCGAGGATGCCGGTCGGAACATCCGCAATGTCGACCGCTATCTTCTGCGCGCCTATTTGGCTCGCCTAAGGGAGCAGAAGATGGCTCCGGGCAGCATCGTCCGCAGGGTGAGCACCATCCGCTCCTTCTATCGCTTCCTGGTTCGCGAGGGCCACATCGAGCACGACCCGCTGGCAGGTGTGCACAGCCCCAAGAAGGGGCGTCGCCTGCCGAGCGTCCTTTCGCGCAGGAAGGTTCTGGCTATTCTGGGCGCGGTTGAGGGCGACAGCCCCAAGGCCCTGCGCGACCGGGCTATCCTGGAGCTCCTGTACGCCGCCGGCGTTCGCCTAAGCGAGCTGGTGGCCCTGGATACCAGCGACGTAGATATCGGCGAGCAGGAAGTGCGAGTCTTGGGCAAGGGCAACAAGGAACGCATCGCCCTTATGGGCCGGGCGGCGGCCGATGCCTTGCAGCGCTATCTGCGCGAGGGGCGGCCGGCCCTGGTTCAGCGCCCCCATGAAAAGGCCTTCTTCCTCAATAGGCAGGGCGACCGGCTCTCGGCGCGAGCGGTGCAGATCATGGTGCGCCGCTGCGCCCTCAAGGCCGGCCTCGACGAGCGGGTGTTCCCCCACCTGTTGCGTCATACCTTCGCCACCCATATGCTGGACGGTGGAGCCGACCTGCGGGTGGTGCAGGAGCTTCTGGGTCACGCCAGCGTAGGCAGCACCCAGATCTACACCCACGTTAGCGAGGCCGAGAAGCGGCGCGTGTACGATGCCGCCTTCTACAATGTGTGGCGATCGCGACGAAGACGAAGTGAGGCCGAATGAGGTTCCTTCTTATCAACGGGCCTAACCTGAACACCCTGGGCAAGCGCCAGCCCGACATCTACGGCACTCTCACCCTGAAGGAGATCGAGGCGCGGGTCGCCCAGCGGGCGGCCGAGCGCGGGGTAGAGCTCCGCTCCTTCCAGTCCAACCACGAAGGTGCCCTTATCGACTTCATCCAGACGGAGGCCGCCGAGGCGCAAGGCATCATAATCAACCCCGGCGCCCTCACCCACTACAGCCTGTCCCTGCGGGATGCTCTGGAGGACTGTGGCCTGCCCTTCATCGAGGTGCATCTGTCCGACATTCATGCCCGCGAGCCCTTCCGCCGCCACTCCGTCATGGCCGACATCGCCGCGGGGCAGATCTCCGGTCAGGGGTGGGAGGGCTACTTGCGCGCCCTGGACGCGCTGGCGGCTCTGGTGAGGGAGGAGGGCCGTGAGTAGCCGACTGGACAGGCTTCGCCAGAAGATGGCGGAGGCGGCGCTGGACGGCCTTCTCGTCAGCAGCCCTGTCGAGGACACGTTCGGCAACGTCGGCGCTAACCGCCGCTATCTCTCCGGCTTCACCGGCTCTGTGGGCCATCTGCTGATCACTCAGGAGGCGGCCTTCATCGCTGTGGACTTCCGCTACTACGAGCAGGCCCAGCGCGAGGCCGCCGGCTTCACCCTCTTCCCGGCCAGCGGCCCCCTGCCCGAGTGGTTCGCCTCGCTGGTGGGCGAAGCGAAGCTGGCGGGCAAGAAGCTGGGCTTCCAGGCGGGCGATATCACCGTCGCCACCTATCAGACGATCACCAAGGCTGTGAAGGACATGCCCGCCTCCCAGCGGCCGAAGTTGCTGGCGGCGCCGCCACTGGTGGAGCAGCTTCGGGCCACCAAGGACGCGGACGAACTGGCGACCATCCAGCGGGCCGTCGACCTGGGCGACGAGGCCTTCGTAGAGATCGCCCAGCGCATCGAGCCCGGCTGGACGGAGGCGCAGGCGGCCTGGGAGATCGAGAAGTACATCCGCGAGCATGGCGGCGAAGGCGTTTCGTTCGAGATTATTGTGGCCGCCGGGCCCTGGTCGGCGATGCCCCACGCCTACCCTCGTGACGAGAGGATACAGGAGGGGCAGCCGATCATCATCGACATGGGGGTGCGACTGGGCGGCTACTGCTCCGACCTCAGCCGCACCCTCTTCCTCGGCCAGCCGGACGAGCAATTCGACAAGATTTACGATATAGTTCTGACGGCGCAGTTGACGGCGGAGGCGCTGATCCGCAAGGACATGACCGGCGAGCAGGCCCACCTACTGGCCCACAACGTGATCGCCGAGACCGGCTACGGCGAGAGCTTCGGCCACGGTCTCGGCCACGGCGTTGGCCTGCAGATCCACGAGACGCCCCGCCTGGCCCGCGCCTCCAAGGATGTGCTGGCCGACGGGATGGTGTTCACCATCGAGCCGGGCGTCTACATCAGCGGCTGGGGTGGCGTCCGCATTGAGGACATGGTGGTGCTGGACGACGGGCGTACGCGGGTGCTGACCAAGGCGCCCAAACTGGACGTTGTTCCTGACGCGCAGAAGAGCGAGAATTGAGACCAATGGTTTGCGTCGCTGGCATGACCCTTCGGCAGGAGGATTTGATGCGATGACGAACTCTCTTGACGGCCATGACCGCTCCGCCGGGGTTCAGGAGCAGGCAGCAGTGCCTCGCGGCCCCAAGGCCTGGCTGCTGGCCCTGCGCCCCTGGTCCTTCCCGGCGTCCATCGTGCCCATGCTGGTGGGGGGCGCCCTGGCCTATCGGGCCGACTTCTGGGACTGGCCCCTCTTCTTGCTCACCCTCTTGGGCGGCCTTTTCTTCCACATCGGTGCCAACCTTACCAACACCTACTTCGACTTCCAGCGGGGCGCTGATACCGTGGAGCACGCCGACGACAGGACGCTGGTGGACAGCATGCTCCGGCCCAGAGACGTCCTCCTGCTGAC
>JAIVWR010000175.1:0-3121 GCA_048636435.1 Acidobacteriota bacterium
AGCCCAGGGTGGAAGCAGGTCCCACCAGCTCCGGCTCGCCCGTAGGCATCCGCGAGACCAGGTAGATGTAGCCTCCGAACAGGCTGAACAGAACCGCCGTGTCGATGAGAGATATGTTGCCCTTGACGGGGATGACGAAGTTATAGAGGGTGGCCGCCCCCAGGAAGATGATGCCCAGAGAGGCGTCGTGGCCGCCAAGGCGCAGGGCGCCTTTCTTCGTGCGCAGCCAGAAGAGCAGGAACACCATCGGCCAGCCCACGCCCACCAGAAGACGATTGGCCCCGGTCATGTTGGCCGTCGCAAGCTGGGCATTTTCCGGGTTGGCAGGGGCCGTCCAGGCCAGGTAGAGGTCCACCGCGTACTCAGGCAGGACGGCGATCAGGGCGATGGCCGCCAGGGCCAGGCCCTGGGGGATGTCCTTCTCGGCGGTCTCCGATGCCCAGCTCAGCAAGAAGGCGGCGAATACAATGGAGCTGCCGAAGATCAGCACCGTCGGTACGCTTGGCAGCTCTGGAATGACCCCCGTGACCAGGAGAACGCGGAGGATGGGGGCGGGGGCGCAAGCGGCCACGGACACGCCCAGCAGCAGCCAGTGACGGGGGAAAGGGCGGCGGTCAGGGGCTGTCATCGAGGCTTGCTGCACTCCTGCTGGCGCTACGGTTCTGCGTCGGCGTCAGGGGGATGCCCTGTTCCTTCGGACACGCCGGGAATCGCTGGGGATTGAGCCTGCTCTTCTCGCCTGGCCGCGATAAGGGAGGCCACTATGGCGGCCCCCAGGATGGCGGCGATGGCACCCAGCGCCAGATAGGTCGGAAGCTTATAGATGTCCGCCAGCATCATCTTCACACCGACAAAACAGAGGACCACGGAGAGGCCGACTTTAAGGTAACGGAAGTGCCGCATAACCCCAGCCAGTAGGAAATACAGGGCGCGCAGCCCCAGGATGGCGAAGACGTTGGATGTATAGACGATGAATGGGTCTCGGGTGATGGCAATGACGGCCGGGATGGAATCCACGGCAAAGACTAGGTCGGTGGTCTCGACGACAATGAGGACGAGAAGGAGCGGGGTCATCAGCAGCTTGCCTGCCTGACGGACGAAGAATCTCTGCTCCATGTAATCGGGTGTGACGGGGAAAAAGCGGCGGGCCAGTCTGAGGACGGGGTTACGTTCGGGGTGAACTTCGGCCTCTCGCTGGGTCAGCATGCGGAAGCCCATCAGCACTAGGAAGGCGCCGAAGGGGTAGATGATCCAGTGGAACAGTTCGAGGAGCCCCAGGCCGGCGGCGATAAAGATGGCGCGCATAACCAGCGCGCCTAAAATGCCGTAGAAGAGCACCCGGTGCTGGTACTGGGCTGGCACGTTGAAGTAAGAGAAGATCAGGATGAAGACGAATATGTTATCCACGCTGAGGGACTTCTCGATGACGTAGCCCGTCAGGAACTCCATCCCCTTCTGCGACCCCATCAGGATGAAGAGACCGGCGTTGAACAGAAGGGCCTGTGAGATCCAGACGGCGCTCCAGATGGCGGCTTCCCGCACGCTGACTACGTGGGCCCTGCGATGGAAGATCCCAAGATCGATGGCCAGCATCGCCAGCACAAAGATGTTGAAGCCTATCCAGGGCAAAATCCAGGTGGGCATCCGGTCTCTCCCTGCTTAGGTTGCTGCACCTACGGTGAGATTTGGGTTCATAGCGCTACAGCCGCCGCTGGCGGCCCCTCGTGCAAGGGCACCGGCCACGGACACACCCAGCAGCAGCCAGTTCCTGAAGGAGGCGGCCCCCTTCACTGGGCGGTCTTCTTGTCCGGATGGAGAAGCCATGGACAGGCGCAGCCCTTACCGAGAAGCCATTGCGGGCGCACCGAGGGTGGCAACGGAGGACGGGCGTTCTGAGGGCGATCCCATACAACCACCTAGCGGCCAACTCTTGAGCATGAGGCCATTCGAGGGATCAGTATAGCATGCCCACGGTCTATGGTTGAATAGGGTTCTAAATTGACTCTCCCTATTGCCTGCGCTACACTTTCGCCGCAGGTTCTCCCTCTGCCCGAGGCGAACGCAGCGCACGAATCCTGGCGGGAGGGCGATGTGCCCAGCAGAAGCAAGAAGGAATGGAACGATAGCACCCTCGGCCGCGCCCTCGAGCGCCGGCCGGAGCGAGATGACCCCTTCGAGACCAGCTCCGGCCAGGAGGTGGACGCCCTCTACACGGCGGAAGACCTCGACCACTGGGACTACCGCGAGAGCCTGAGCTACCCCGGCGAGTTCCCCTTCACCCGCGGCGTCCAGCCCAACATGTATCGCGGTCGCCTGTGGACGATGCGCCAGTACGCTGGCTTCGGCGCCGCCGAGGAGACGAACCGCCGCTACCTTTATCTCCTCTCCCAGGGCCAGACCGGCCTCTCGGTGGCCTTCGACCTGCCCACCCAGATCGGCTACGACTCGGACGACCCGCAGGCCAGGGCCGAGGTGGGCAAGGTGGGGGTAGCCATCTCCAGCCTGGTCGACATGGAGATCCTCTTCCGGGAGATCCCCCTGCAGAAGGTGACCACCTCCATGACCATCAACGCCAGCGCGGCCATCCTCCTGGCCATGTACGTGGCGATGGCCAAGAGGCAGGGCGCCGACCTCAGCAAGATCGGCGGTACTATCCAGAACGATATCCTCAAGGAGTACATCGCCCGCGGTACCTACATCTTCCCGCCCCGTCCTTCGATGCGTCTCATCACCGATACCTTCGCCTGGTGCAAGGACAATCTCCCCGCCTGGAACACCATCAGCGTCAGCGGCTACCACATGCGGGAGGCAGGGGCCACCGCCGTCCAGGAGGTGGCCTTCACCCTGGCCGACGCCATCGCCTACGTTCAGGCGGCCCTGGACGCTGGCCTGGCCATCGATAGCTTCGCTCCTCGTGTCTCCTTCTTCTTCGCTTCCTACACCAACCTGCTCGAGGAGGTGGCCAAGTTCCGCGCCGCCCGCCGTCTCTACGCTAAGATCATGCGCGACCGCTTCGGGGCCAAGGACCCCCGCTCCATGATGCTGCGCTTCCACACCCAGACCGGCGGCGCCACCCTCACTGCTCAGCAGCCGGAGAACAACATCGTCCGCACCGCCCTTC
>JAIVWR010000176.1:0-3084 GCA_048636435.1 Acidobacteriota bacterium
TCTTCATCCCGGCCGACCTGGAGCAGGGGAAGGTCGTCGGCTCCGCGGTCTATGGCCCCACTCTCGTCGCGGTAAACGGCACCTACGACGACACCAATCGTCTGTGCAGCGAGCTGTCCGACAGGTACCCCTGGGCCTTCGTCAACATCAACATCCGCCCCTACTACGCCGAGGGCAGCAAGACGTTGGCCTACGAGGTGCTGGAGCAGCTTGGCTGGCGCGCCCCCGATCACTGCATCGTCCCCATGGCCAGCGGCTCGCTGCTCACCAAGGTCTGGAAGGGGATCAAGGAGCTGGCCTGGCTGGGCCTGGTGGACTGGGCCTACACCCGCATGTCGGGCGCCCAGGCCGAGGGCTGTTCGCCCATCGTCGAGGCCTGGGACCGCGAGAGCTTCGACATCCGGCCGGTGCGCCCCAACACCATCGCCAAGTCGCTGGCCATCGGCAACCCCGCCGACGGCTACTATGCTCTCAAGGTGCTGGCCGACTCGGGCGGATCCGCCGTGGCCGTGAGCGACGACGAGGTGGTCGAGGGGATCAAGCTCCTGGCCGAGACCGAGGGCATCTTCAGCGAGACCGCCGGCGGCGTGGTCGTCGCCGGCCTGAGGCGGCTGGTCGCCCAGGGCCGCATTCAACCCGACGAGCTGGTGGTGGCATTCATCACCGGCGCCGGCCTCAAGACCCAGGAGGCCGTGCAGGACAGGCTGGTGCCCCGCCTGGTGATCGAGCCGCACCTCGCCTCCTTCGAGGAGGCTATCGCCGAGCATCGACAGGCCGTGTCTGCCGGTCGCCAGACTAATCAAGGAGAGAGTCATGGCTAAGCAAAGGATGAAGTTCACCTTCCCTACGGAGCTAATCAAGGAGCCCATTATCTACAGGCTGTGCAAGCAGTTCGATGTGATCCCCAACATCCGCCGCGCCGACGTCACCGAGGATAGAGGATGGGTCGTCCTGGAGCTGGAGGGCGAGATGGGGGAGATCGAGCGGGCCGTCCAGTGGGTCATCGACCAGGGCGTCCGGGTCGACCCGGTGGCAGGCGACATCGTGGAAGGATAGGAGGAGCAAGTGAGCGTTATCGTCAGAATACCCACGCCCCTGCGCAAGCTCACTGCCGACCAGGACACCGTCTCCGCCGATGGTGCCAGCCTCTCGGAGTGCATCAGCTCCCTTGAGGCCTCCTACCCCGGCCTCAAGGAGCGCCTGTGCGATGAGTCGGGCGAGATTCGCCGGTTTGTCAACATCTACGTCAATGGAGAGGACGTGCGCTTCCTCCAGGGCCTCGCCACCTCCCTCAAGGACGGCGACGAGGTCAGCATCGTCCCTGCGGTCGCCGGCGGTGGGAGAAAGGCATGGCCGTAACCGTTTACATACCGGCACCATTCCGCAGGCTCACAGGCAACCGCAGCTATCTCGAAGGCCATGGCCAGACTGTGGCTGAACTCCTGGAGGACCTGCGGACTCGCTACCCCGCCCTGGGCGATATGCTCCAGAACCCAGCGGGCGAGCTCCCCGCCCACATCAACATCTATGTGAACAATCAGGGGATTCGCAGCCTTCAGGGCACAGCGACCCCTTTGAAGGACGGCGATGAGGTGGCGGTGCTCCCCGCCATGGCTGGCGGTCAGCTCCTCACCCCGGAGCAGATGCAGCGCTACTCCCGCCAGATCATGATCCCCCAGGTGGGGCCCGCCGGTCAGCGTAAGCTATTGGATGCCAAAGTGCTCATCGTGGGCGCCGGCGGTCTCGGCTCGCCCACCGCGGTCTACCTGGCCGCCGCTGGCGTCGGTACACTGGGCATCGTCGACAACGACGAGCTCGAGCTCTCCAACCTCCAGCGTCAGATCCTCCACCATACTGCCGATGTTGGCCGGCCCAAGGTGGACTCGGCTCAGGAAACGATCGCACGCTATAATCCCGATGTGCGGGTCGTCCCTCATGGGGTGCGCCTGACCTCAGCCAACGCCACGGAGATTATCGCCCAGTACGATATGGTGGTCGGTGGCGTCGACAATTTCGCCACTCGCTACCTCGTGAACGACGCCTGCTACCTGGCGGGCAAGCCCTTTATAGACGGCGCCGTCTTCCTCTTCGAGGGGCAGGCCTCAGTGTTTATCCCCGGCCGCGGCTGCTATCGCTGCCTTTTCCCCGCGCCACCGCCCACGGGCGTGGTGCCCAACCCCTCCGAGGTTGGCCTTCTCGGGGCTCTGCCGGGTGTGATCGGCGTCATCGAGGCCTTCGAGGTCCTGAAGCTCATCCTGGGCCTCGGCGAACCGCTGTCCGGCCGGCTCCTCATCTTCGACGCCCTAGCCATGGAGTTCCGCCAGGTCAACACCCGCCGTGACCCCCGCTGCCCGCTTTGTGGCGACGCCCCCACCATCCACGAGCTTCGAGATTACGAAGCCTCCAGCAGCTCGCCTCCGGCCGGGCACGCCGCCGACGAGGAGGATGCGGCATGACCCGCGAGGTCCGCCTTACCGCTACCCTCCAGCGACTGATGGACGGTACCCGATAGGCAGAGGTCATGCCCTACTCCGACATTCTGGAAGCTATCGGCAATACCCCCCTGGTGGAGCTGCGGAACGTCAGCCCCAATCCCCGCGTCCGCATCTTCGCCAAGCTCGAGGGGCAGAACCCCGGCGGTAGCCTCAAGGACCGCATCGCCCACTACATGATCAAGGCGGCTGAACAGAGCGGCGAGCTAACCCCTGAGCGAATCATCCTGGAGGCCACCAGCGGCAACACAGGCATCGGCCTGGCCCTGATCGGCATCGTCAAAGGATACAAGGTCAAGGTCGTGATGCCCGACAACCTCAGCCAGGAGAGGACGCAGCTCCTCCAGGCCTTCGGGGCCGACATCGTCTACTCCGATGGGGCCCTTGGCACCAACGGCGCCATCGTGATGGCCCTGAACATGGTGGGCGAAGACGGCCGCTACTACATGCCCTTCCAGTTTGGCAACGAAAACAACCCCCGCGCCCACTACGAGACCACCGGCCCCGAGATCCTGCGTGACCTGCCCGACCTGGACGTATTCGTGGCGGGCCTGGGAACGGGTGGTAGCCTTACGGGAATCGGCCGACGCCT
>JAIVWR010000177.1:0-3034 GCA_048636435.1 Acidobacteriota bacterium
TGGCGAGATCCGCCGCCGGGCCAGAAGCCCTCATGCCGAGGTCATCGACTGCCGAGGGCGGGCGGTGCTCCCCGGCTTCATCGACGCGCACTGCCACGTGCTGGCGTATGCCGCCAGCCTCGTTGCCGTGGACTGCAGCCCAGATGCCGTATCGTCCATCGGCGACATCCAGGCCGCTGTGCGGCGGCAGGCGGGGGTCACTGCCGCTGGGCGCTGGATCCGCGCTGTCGGCTACAGCGAGGCCGACCTGGCTGAGGGGCGTCATCCCACTCGCCGGGACCTTGACCTCGCGGCACCGGACCACCCGGTGCGGCTGATCCACCGCAGCGGCCACGCATGCGTCCTCAACAGCCTGGCCCTGCGTCTATGCGGCATCGGCAGAGAGACCGAGGAGCCCGCCGGCGGGTACATGGAGCGAGACGCCGCCAGCGGCGAGCCCAGCGGCCTCCTGCTGGAGATGAACGAGCTGGTGGACCGGGCTGTGCCGCCCCTGAGCCGGGAAGAGCTTCTTCAGGGAGTGCGGCTGGCCAGTCGGCGCTTCCTGGCGGCGGGCATCACCTCCGTCGTCGACGCGAGCCATACGAACGGGCCCTCAGAGTGGGAGCTTCTGCGACGGCTGCGCCAGGAGGGGCACCTGCTGCCCCGCCTGACGGCCATGGTGGGCTTCGAGCACAGGGAGGCAGCCGCCCGCTGGAAGGAGAACGAAGGCGGCGATGCGTGCCTGGAGCTGGGGGCGGTGAAGATCGTCATCAAGGAATTGGGCGAGGAGATCTACCCCGAGGAGGATGCCCTGGCAGAGATGGTCGTGCAGGCCCATGCCCAGGGCTGGCAGGTGGCCATTCACGCCGTGGAGGAGCGGGCGGTTGCTGCCGCCGCCGGCGCCCTGTCGCGGGCGCTGGCTCAGCTCCCACGCCAGAATCATCGCCATCGCATCGAGCACTGCGGTGTCTGCCCGCCGGCGCTGGTGGAGCGGATAGCGAAGGCGGGGGTGATGGTGGTCACTCAGCCCTCGTTCCTCTACTACAACGGCGACCGCTACCTGCGGCAGGTGCCGCCGCAGAGGCAGCCCCACCTCTATCCCCTGCGCTCGCTCCTGGGGGCGGGCGTTCGCCTGGCTGGTGGGTCCGACTGCCCGGTGGTCGGGCCGGAGGTGGTTGCTGGGCTGTACGGGGCCGTCGCGCGTCGCAGCAAGGGGGGCCAGGAGGTTGGGGGGGAGGAGAGCATCTCCATCGAGGAGGCGCTGGGGCTGTACACGACGGGAGCCGCCTACGCCTCCTTCGCTGAAGGGGAACGGGGCAGCATCGCTCCCGGCGGGCTGGCCGACCTGGTGGTGCTGTCGGGCGATCCGATGGCGTGCCAGCCGGGCGAACTCGCGGCTCTGCGGCCGCAGATGACCATCGTCGGAGGGCGAGTGGCTTGGCGCGCCGACGAGTCGGGCGCCGCGTAGGGTTGACTGTAAGCTGTGACATAAATAAGATTAGTCACGTGCCTTCATTATCTATGGCCAGGGGGAGGGGAAGTACTTGCCGGAAGTAGTCATCGGGCCGAACGAATCGTTCGAGCAAGCCCTGAGACGATTCAGCAAAATAGTCCAGCAGACGGGCGTTCTGGCTGAAGCACGACGGCGGGAGCACTTCGAGCCGCCCAGCGTAACGGCCAAGAAGAAGAAAGCTGCCAAACTGCGCAAGAGCCGCAAGAACAGTCGCCGCTTTAGGTAGTCTGATTTCGCTCAATATGGCCCTCAACGATACGCTTTCCAGCGATCTGAAGGATGCCATCCGCGGCCGCGATGAGCGCCGCAAGACGGCTATTCGTCTGGTGATGGCATCTGTCAAGAACGCGGAGGTAGCTAGCGGCGAGCCTCTGGACGATGCGGGCGTGCTGAAGATGATCAGCAAAGAGGTGCGCAGGCACCGCGAGAGCATCGAAGGGTTCCAGAAGGGCGGGCGCCAGGACCTGGTGGAAGTGGAAGAGGCGGAACTGGCCGTCCTTCTCGCCTATTTGCCCCCTGCCGTGTCTCGCGAGGAGATCGTCAAGGCAGCCCGCGAGGTCATCGCTCAGACGGGGGCGAGCGGGCCAGCCGACAAGGGCAAGGTGATGCCCGTCCTCATCTCTCAGCTAGCAGGCCGGGCCGAGGGCCGCGAGATAAACGAGGTGGTCACGGAGCTGCTGGCCGAAATCTCCCAGTCCTAGTCTCCTATCTCCTCTTGTCCTTTCGCCTGCGATTCGCGTCTGATATCATGGAATGACGTGACTAAGCAGGCGCAATCTGTGCGTACGAAGTCGACGACTGGAAGAACAATCTCGGCCCTGCGGGCGGCGGTCTTTAGCGCCGTCGTAGGGGTGGCCCTCATCTTCATTCTGTTCCCGCTCTTTCCCGCGCGCTTCGATGTCCGGGAGGGCGACGTTGCCACGCGGGACATCAGCGCCCACGGCGAGGTCATCGTCAGCGAGGGGCAGGTCATCGGGGCCACGGCCATGGATCAGCTTCGGGATGCCGGCCTGGCGGACGTGCACCTGCAGGGGGACCACGTGGCCGCGGCGGTGCTGGCGGCACTGCTGGGGGCGCTGGCCTTGGGGGGCTACCTGTACCTCTTTCAGCCCAGGGAGGCCTCCAGCCTGCCTCGCCTTCTGCTGCTGGCCTTATTGGTTGTGCTGTGGGTGGCAGCCGCCAAGCTCCTGCTGGGCCAGGTCCTACCCGACAACGACAGGCTGTTTCTGGCCTACCTTCTGCCGGTAGCAGCGGCGCCGATGCTGGTGGCCGCGCTCCTTGATGCGGGCCTGGCGGTGGTCGTGGCGGCTGTCCTGGCCTTCCTCGTTACCTTCGCCGGCTTCTATCAGCCCGATACTCGTAGCGTGGTGGCCAGCAATCCGACGGGGGCTTTCCAGATGGTATCGGTGTTCATGCTGGCCGGCCTGGTCGGCATATACGGCGTTCATCGGGCGGAGCGGGTGAATCGCTACCTGGTGGCCGGCGCAGGGGTGGCCTTCGTCTCGTTCGTCGGTGTGCTAGTCTTCTGGCTGCTCGACCCCG
>JAIVWR010000178.1:0-3017 GCA_048636435.1 Acidobacteriota bacterium
TGGCGCATCGGCATGGTGGTGGGGAACGCCACCATGGTCGACGCCCTCATGCGGGTGAAGTCGAACCTCGATTCGGGGATCCCCCAGGCCATCCAGCGCATGGCCATCGCGGCCTTCGAGGGGCCGCAGGACTGCATCGCCGAGCACAACGCCGTCTACCAGCGACGGCGCGACCGCCTGGTGGAGGCGCTGGGCAGGATGGGGTTGGGGGTGCGCCCGCCGAAGGCCAGCCTCTACGTCTGGGCGCGTCTGCCCGAGGGCCACACCTCTCTGGAGTTCGCCAGCCGCCTCCTGGACGACCTCGGCGTGGTGGTGACGCCGGGCATCGGCTACGGGCCGCACGGCGAGGGCTACGTCCGCCTGTCGCTCACCATCCCGGACGAGCGGCTGGAGGAGGGCCTGCGGCGGCTGGCGGGGTGGAAGCTCTGAGGGAGCAACGTTCATCCCTCCGCCGACCGGGCGGGCTGCTCCGCTGGTTCTTTCGCGCGCCGGTCGTCCTCTACCGCATTGGCCTGGGCGGGCTGATGCCCATGCAGTTGCTGCTCACGACCGTGGGGCGCAAGAGCGGGCGGCCGCGGAAGGCGGTCGTGGACGTGCTGCGCCACGATGCCGCTACGGATACATACTATGTGGCGTCGGCCTACGGCGCCCACTCGGACTGGTATCGCAACCTGCAGGCCAACCCGACGGTGCGCGCGCAGGTCCGCTGGCGCAAGTTTCCCGCTAGGGCAACCGCCTTGCCCGAGGAGGAAGGCGAGGCGGTCCTTCTCGACTACTGGCGCCGGCACCGCCTGTACTCGCGCGCCACGCTGCGGCTGGTCGGGCTGAAGGCAGCCAGCGAGGAGGAAGTGCGGGCGGCGGCTGCGCAGATGCGGGTGGTCGCAATCCAGCCCGAAGCCGGTCGATAGGACAGCCTCAGTCGGGGCAAGGCCTTCCCTTTTGCGGTATACTTGTGGGGGAAACCGCATTCTGTCAAGGAGGGCGGAGAGCATAGCTAGAACCGGCCACGCCACCGCTGAGCCCATCGAGCGGGCATATCTGGTGGCGGTGGAGCTAAAGGGGCGAGGCAATAGTCGCTGGACCAGCCAGAGCTCGCTGGAGGAGCTGGCCCAACTGGCCCTGACCGCCGGCGCCAACGTCGTCGGCAGGTCCGTTCAGCGGCTGCAGCGACCGACGCCCGCCTACTACGTGGGCCGGGGCAAGGTGGAAGAGCTGGCTTCTCTGCGTCATCGTCTGGGCTACGGCACGATAATCTTCGACGACGAGCTCTCTCCCTCCCAGCAGCGGAATCTGGAAGACGCGCTTCAGATCAAGGTTCTCGACCGCACTGCTCTCATCCTCGACATCTTCGCTCAGCACGCCCGCACCCGCGAGGGGGCTCTCCAGGTGGAGCTGGCCCAGCACGAGTACCTGCTACCTCGCCTGGCGGGCCAGTGGACTCACCTGGAGCGGCTGGAGGGGGCGATCGGCACGCGCGGCCCCGGCGAGACCCAGCTGGAGACGGACCGTCGCCTGATCCGGCGGAGGATTCAGCGCCTGAAGCGCCAGCTCGAGGAAGTGCGGCAGCAGCGTGCCCTCTACCGGCGGCGGCGGGCGCGCCAGGGGGTGTCGGTAATCTCCCTGGTGGGCTACACCAACGCCGGCAAGAGCACCCTCATGCGGGCCCTGTCGGGGGCAGACGTGCTGGTGGAGGACAAGCTGTTCGCCACCCTCGACCCCGTCACCCGGCGGATTTCCCTCCCGCAGGGCGGGGCGTTCCTCCTCACCGATACCGTCGGCTTCATCCAGAAGCTGCCCACCCAACTGGTGGCCGCCTTCCGCGCTACCCTGGAGGAGCTGTCCGAGGCCAGCCTCCTCCTGCATGTGGTGGACATAACCCATCCCGACGCCGCCGAACAGGCTCAGACGGTGGAGGACACCCTGGCCGACCTGGGCCTGGCCGACAAGCCCAGCATTACCGTCTTCAACAAGGCCGACCTCATCTGTGGGCCCGACGGGTTGCCCATCGAGGGGCTGGAAAGCGTGACCGAGGCACGGGCGTCCCTCCGATACTGGCGGCCGGATGCACTGCTGGTGTCGGCGGTCAAGGGCTGGGGCCTGACGGACCTCCTGGGGCGTATCGAAGCTGCGCTGGGCCTGGGGGAGGAGGGCGAGACCGCCTCCTGGGGCTATCGGGCGCGGCCGGCAGGGTAGGGCGAACGCAGCAGAAAAAATGCTGCGTTTTTGTGGGCGGACTATATTGACAAACTTCGATATAGGCTTTATGCTATTGGTGTCATGGCTCAAGTGAAGCAAATGCCGAGGACTTCCATAGCGGAGGGCTGCTGCCCTGGCGTGACGGCGAAGGTGACCTGCGCCGCCGAGAGAGAGGCGAAGCGCTGGGCGGCTGTCTTCAAGGCCCTTTCTGACCCCACCCGCCTGCAAATCCTCAGCCTGGTGGCGAGAAACCCGGGCGGCGTGTGCGAGTGCAACATCGTTGACTGCACGCCTCTGAGTCAGCCCACCATCTCCTATCACGTCAAGGTGCTCAAGGAGGCGGGCCTGCTCCACGTTGAGAAGCACGGGCTGTGGTGCTACTACCGCCTGCGCAAGGACGCTCTGGGTCAGGTGGTCGGCGCGCTGAGCAGTCTGGGCCGGTAGTTCTCGGAAACGGCGCTATATCGGCATTGGATGTAAGGAGGTAGCCGATGAGCAAGGAGAAGGAGATCAAGCAGACAGTGGGTGAGCATTACGCCCAGCTCGCTCGCCAAGCCGCAGAGCGGGGCGCCGCTAGCTGCTGCTCGCCGGAGCCGAGCTGTTGCTCGCCGGCCGAGTCTCAGGTTGCCAACCCGATCAGCGGCCAGCTCTATGCGCCCGAGGACCTGAAGGATCTTCCCCTGGAGGCGGTACTGGCCTCCGCCGGCTGCGGCAACCCGGTGGCCCTGGCCGAACTGCACCCGGGCGAGGTGGTCCTGGACCTGGGCAGCGGTGGAGGCATCGACGTTCTCCTCTCCGCGCGGCGAGTCGGCCCCACGGGC
>JAIVWR010000179.1:0-3013 GCA_048636435.1 Acidobacteriota bacterium
CTTCTTTTTGTTAGGTCGAAAAAAATAATTCAAATTCATATATCTATTTTAGAGTCTGTTATTTAAATATATTATGAATAATTTCCCATTTATTAAAGATAAACTAACTGTTCAAAATATTAACCAATAAAGTAAAGCCTGCCCACAAAACATTATTAATTTAGCTTGCACACCTTGGTCTAATACCTTTACTCAAGAACAGAAACTCCTTTCGCTTAATCAAGCGCTGTCCCTGGTAAAAACTCCTTAACTAATGTGTTCTTGACACCCCGCGCAGAACCCGTTAGTTAAGCGGCGCGCCTTGGCGGTTAACTAACGGGACGGCTTGATGAAAAACGCTTAATTAGCGACGCGCATTTCTCGCCGGTTCCTGCATGGTGCATTCCCCCCTCCCCCCGTTACCCCTTGCCAGCCTACATCTGCTAAAATAGATTGGTTACTCATGGCTACCACCAAGCGCGACTACTACGACGTTCTCGGCGTTCCCCGCAACGCCAGCGCGGAAGAGATCAAGAAGGCCTTCCGCCGCCTCGCCATGCAGTACCACCCCGACCGCAACAACAAGCCGGGCGCCGAGGACCGCTTCAAGGAGGTCAACGAGGCCTACGAGGTCCTCTCCGACCCTGAGCGCCGCATCTCCTACGACCGCTTCGGCCACGACGGCCTCCGCGGCTTCGACTCCGGCCGCCCCTTCGACGGCTTCGACCTCGGCGGCTTCGGCGATATCTTCGACGCCTTCTTCGGCGGCACAGGCACCCGCCTCCGCCGGCAGGCCCGCCGCGGCAACGACCTCCGCGCTCGCCTCGCCATCGCCTTCGAAGAGGCCGTCTTCGGTTGCGAGAAGCAGATCGAGGTCACCCGCACCGAGCTTTGCCCTCGCTGCGGCGGTCAGGGCAACGAGCCCGGCAGCCAGCTGGCCCGCTGTCCCGCCTGCGATGGCACCGGCGAGGTCAGGCGTATCCAGCGCAGCGTATTTGGTCAGTTTGTCAACGTCGCCGTCTGCCAGCAGTGTGGCGGCGAAGGCCGCATCATCACTGAGCCCTGCCACGACTGTCGCGGCAGCGGCCGCGAGCGCCATGGCCGGAGCCTCGAGCTCAAGATTCCCGCCGGCGTCAACGACGGCTCCCAGATGCGCCTCCGAGGCGAGGGCAACGCCGGCCTGAACGGCGGCCCGCCGGGCAATCTGTACGTCGACATCCATGTGGAGCCGCACGAGCTGTTCCAGCGGGACGACAGCGATATCATCTTCGACCTGCCCGTCAACATCGCTCAGGCCGCCCTGGGTATGCAGCTAAAGGTTCCCACCCTCGATGGGCCCCACAGCCTGAAGATCCCGCCCGGCACCCAGAACGGCCGCGTCTTCGTGCTCAAGGGCAAGGGCGTGCCCCGCCTGCGCAGTCAAGGCCGCGGCGATGAGTTGGTGCGAGTGCGGGTGATTGTCCCCACCAAGCTCACCCCTGAGCAGAAGCGTCTGCTGAAGGATTTGGACGATACCCTGGGGACGCCCTCAGACTCCCCGGACGACAAGGGCCTCCTGGGCAAGATCAAGGACGCCCTGGGCTAGGCCCCTGCTCGCGGGGCCGGAAGGTGTCTCTGAACAGGGACCCGCGCTCTTCGCCGTTACGCCATGCCGTCGCGAAAGCAATCGCCCGCCCGCTGGCTTGAGTTCAGCGTCGAAGTAGCCCCCGACGCTGAGGAGGCCGTGGCCGACGTGCTCCGTCGCCACGCTCACGGCGGCGTGAGTGTCGAGCCAGCCGAGGCGTCGGTCGTAGTCAAGGGCTATCTCCCCGCCGATGGTGACCTTGCCCGTCGGCGGCGTGCCCTGCGCCGCCAGCTCACTGCCCTCGCCTTGCCGTCGGCCGTCCGTACCCGCTGGCTCAGCGAAGAGGACTGGGCCCACTCCTGGAAGGAGTTCTTCCCCGTTCTGCGCGTGAGCCCGCGCCTGGTCGTCTGCCCCACATGGCGCTCGTACCGCCCGCGACACGGCGAGGCGGTCATCCGCCTCGACCCTGGCATGGCCTTCGGCACCGGCCAGCACCCCACGACCCTCATGTGCCTGACGGCCCTGGAGGAGCTTCTGCGCCCGGGGATGGCCGTCCTCGACCTGGGCACTGGCTCCGCCATCCTCGCCCTCGCCGCCGCCAGGCTGGGCGCCACCTCTGTCCTCGCCCTCGACATCGACCCCCAGGCCGCGGCTGTGGCGCGAGAGAATGTGCGCCTCAATGGCCTCGAGGCGGTAGTGCAGGTCGAGGAAGGAGGCCTGGATCAGGCGCCGAGCGCCGCCTTCGACCTCGCGATGGCCAACATCAGCGCGGCCGTCATCGTGGAAGTGGCTCCGGCCTTGGCAGAGGCGTTGCGGCCGGGCGGCGTGCTGATCGTCGCTGGCTTCAGCGCTGAGTCGGCGGAACGAGTATCCACCGCCCTCGCTCGCACCGGCCTCCTGGTGGAGCGGGCGCTGGCGGACGGCGACTGGCGTGCCCAAATCGCCCGCAGGCCCTCGTCCTCCACAAGCTGGGGGAGCTGAACCGGTAGGCTACGGCCCTATCTCCGCTTGCGTCCAGGGCAGCGGGTCCACCCGCACCCCGTGCACCACTATCTCCCAGTGCAGGTGAGGCGCCGTCACCAGGCCGGTTCCTCCCACCGCGCCGATGACCTCGCCTTGGGCCACGTCTTGTTCCGCCGTGACTAGGATCTGCGACAGGTGGTGATAGCCGCTGAAGACGCCCGCCCCGTGGTCGATGATCACGCTGCCGCCCCGCAGGTGCAGCTCGTCGGCGAACGCCACCCGCCCGCTGTTGGCCGCCACCACCGGTGCGCCTTCCCCCGCCAGGATGTCGAGGCCTGTGTGGTGGCTGAACGGCCCGCCGTTGAAGCTGCGACGTATGCCGAAGGTGTCTCCCATCGCCCCTACAGTCGGCAGGACGAATGGCCCCGACCACAGGCGCGCCCGCGTGACGACGGCGTAGATGGAGGTCAGAAGCTGGCGTTCCTCCTCGATGGCGGCGGGGTCGGT
>JAIVWR010000180.1:0-2938 GCA_048636435.1 Acidobacteriota bacterium
GCTCAACGAAGGGCTTCAGGATCGCGCGGTCACCCGCGACATCGAGTGGGGCATCGCCATTCCCCTCGAGGGCTACGACGACAAGCGCATCTACGTCTGGTTCGAGGCGGTCATCGGCTACCTGTCGGCGGCCAAGGAGTGGGCCCAGAGTGGCGGCGACCCGGAGCGCTGGCGAGAGTTCTGGCAGGACGGAGACTGCAAGAGCTACTACTTCTTGGGCAAAGACAACATCCCCTTCCACACTATCATCTGGCCGTCCATGCTCATGGGCTACGGCGGCCTCAACCTGCCCTACGACGTCCCTGCCAGCCAGTATCTCACCATGCGGGGCAGCAAGGCCTCCACCAGCCGCAAGTGGGCCGTCTGGCTCCTCGACTACCTCTCGCGCTACGACCCCGACCCCCTGCGCTACTGCCTGTCGGTGACCATGCCCGAGACGTCTGACACCGACTTCACCTGGGCGGACTTCGTTCGCCGCAACAACGATGAACTGGTAGCCACCTGGGGCAACCTGGTGCACCGCGTCCTCACCTTCACCTATCGCCACTTCGATGGAGCCATCCCCCAGCCTGGCGAGCTGGATGAGGCCGACCGTCGTCTGCTGAAGCGCGCCGAACAGAGCCTGACCCAGGTGGGGGAGGAGATTGGCCTCTGCCACTTCCGTGGCGGCATCGGCGCTGCCATGGCCATGGCTCAGGAGGCCAACCGCTATCTAGAGGAGAAATCGCCCTGGAAGCTCATCCGCGACGACCGTCAGAAGACGGCCACCACCCTCTATGCGGCCATCGGAGCCATCAACGCCCTGAAGACGGCTTTCTACCCCTACATGCCATTCACCTGCCAGCGGCTGCACGGCTACCTGGGCTACGATGGGCTCGTCCAGGACAGTGGCTGGCAGTTTGCACCGCCGCCTCCCGGCCAGTCTATCGCCCAGCCGGAGCCTCTGTTCAAGAAGCTCGAGCCGCAGATCGTCGAGGAGGAAGAGGCCCGCCTGGGGCAATGACCATGATCATCGACTCCCACTGTCATCTCCAGTTCGCCCAGTTCCAGGATGACCGCGTTCAAGTCCTGGAACGAGCCCGCGAGGCGGGTCTATCGGCCATCGTTGTGGTGGGGACGGATGCGGACGCCAGCCAGCAGGCCCTCGCCCTGGCCGAGGCCCACCCGAACGTCTTCGCCACGGTCGGCTGGCACCCCCATCAGGCCGCTGAATTCGATGACGAGCAGCGCCTGGCCCTGCGCCGTCTAGCCGAGTCCCCCAAGGCGGTGGCCTTGGGCGAGATCGGCCTCGATTTCTATCGCCGCCTCTCGCCCCCGGAGAAGCAGCGGGCCGTCTTCCAGCAGATGCTTGACTTGGCTGGCGAGTTGCGCCTGCCGGTCGTCATCCACTCCCGCGACGCCGAGGACGAGGCCTTCGCCATCCTCTCGGGGTGGGCGGCCCAGGTGAAGGGTCAGTGGCCCCAGGAGCGGCCCCTGGGGGTCCTGCATTGCTTCGGTGGCGACCTGGCCCTCGCCCTGCGCTACGTCCAGCTCGGCTTCCTCATCTCCATCGCGGCGAACGTCACCTACCCCAACGCCCACCGCCTGGCGTCGGTGGTGGCCGGCCTCCCTCTGGAGCGCCTGCTGGTGGAAACGGACGCCCCCTACCTGACCCCCCAGTCGATGCGCCCCCAGCGCAACGAGCCCTCCTTCCTCCTGGAGACGATTGGCAGAATAGCAGAAATACGTGCCCAGACCGTCGGAGAGGTGGCGGAGCAGACGAGTGCCAACGCCGCCGCTCTCTATGGCATTGCCCAGGGCAGCGCCTCCGAGCCGGCGGAGGAGAGAGAGGCGCTGTGAAGCTGGACTCCCTCTACGGCCCCGTTCACCAAGACCTGGACCTGGTCGAGGAGACCATCGATGCCCTGAGGGACGTGGACTTTCGGCCCATGGCCGAGATGCTGGACCTGGTGCTGGCCGGCAGGGGCAAGCGCTTGCGGCCGGCCCTTTCCCTGCTGGCAGGCAAGTTCGGACGGTACAGGCTCGACCTTTTGGTCCCCCTGGCTGCCTCCATCGAACTGCTGC
Source organism: Acidobacteriota bacterium (assembly GCA_048636435.1). Taxonomy (GTDB): domain Bacteria; phylum Chloroflexota; class Dehalococcoidia; order SM23-28-2; family SM23-28-2; genus SM23-28-2. The sequence goes on from JAIVWR010000180.1 coordinate 2,065, forward strand.
ATACAGCCACCCTGGTGCACGACGACGTCATCGATAACGCCGCCACCCGCCGCGGGCACCCCACCGCGAACAGCATATTCCACAACACCACCACTGTGATGCTGGGCGACTACATGCTCGCCCATGCCGCTAACCTTGCCGCCCGCACCGGTAACATCGAGGTCATCCGCCTGTTCAGCCAGACCGCCATGACCATCGCCAGAGGCGAGATTGGCCAGGACATGACCGCCTACGACACCCGCCAGACTGTGCGTCAGTACCTCCAGCGCATCGGCGGCAAGACGGCCTCCCTGTTTGCCGCCGCCTGCCAGGGTGGAGCGCTCCTGGCCGAGGCCAGCGCGGATCGGGTGGAAGCTCTCAAGATGTACGGCTACAAGTTGGGCATGGCCTTCCAGGTTGTGGACGACATCCTCGATTTCGTGGGCGACGAGCAAGAGATGGGCAAGCCCGTGGGCAGCGACCTCAGCCAGGGCACCCTGACCCTGCCTTCCCTGCTACTGCTCGACCGCTACCCCAAGAACAACCCCATACGGAAGCTCTTCGCCCACCGCCGGCGGCAGGAGTACCTCAGCCAGGCGGTCGAAATGATCCGCCAGTCGGATATCCCCCGAGAGTCCTACCAGATGGCGGAGAGCTTTGCCAAGGAAGCCGAGGAGGCGCTGACGGCCCTCCCGAAGAACACTACCCGCCGCACCCTGCGAGACATCGTAGCCTACATCTTGGAGCGCCAAAGCTAAGCCGGCGTAGCTGTAGGGCTTCAGCCCTGCCCAGGGGGAGCAAAGAGAGCGACAGGTAACGCGACGATTTGCGGGCGGGCCACCCCATCCAACTTAGCCTTGCGGTTTCACCTCCTCCGGATCGGGCAGCGGCAACT
>JAIVWR010000181.1:0-2926 GCA_048636435.1 Acidobacteriota bacterium
GGGAGATGCCGTTAGTGTAGGATAGTGGCGCTTACATGAGGCCAGGTGGCAAGACTGAGGGAGATCTCCGACGATGATTGCAGCGGCGGAACCTGTCCCACTCGCGCCGAGTCAGACGCGTGAGGTGGGGGAGGTACTCGCCAGGGCGTTCCAGGACGACCCCCACTGGTCGTGGGTCCTCCCCCACGAGTCCAGGCGGGCGCAGGTGCTGCCCTGGTTCATGGGAGTGTGGGCGAGGTACTGCCAGAAATACGGCGAAGTGCACACCACTGCGGGCAAGGTCGAAGGCGCCGCGCTGTGGATTCCGCCGGGGAAGTACCCGCCGAGCGTTGTGGGGATGATCCTGGGGGGCATGATGCTAGTGCCCCTGAGGTTCGGCCGGGCGGCGGTCGGTCGCTTGAGGAGCGGCGCAAACTACATGGCGCGGTTGCACAAGCGCGACGTTCCGCCGCGCCACTGGTATCTTCAGCTTCTGGGCGTCGACCCGCCGCGTCAGGGCCAGGGCATCGGCGGTGCTCTAATACAGCCGGTGCTGGCACGCGCGGACGCTGAAGGCCTGCTCTGCTATGTGGAAACGGAGAGGGAGAGGAACCTGCTCTTCTATCGGAGGCATGGCTTCGAGGTAGTGGTGGAAGATGACATGCCCAACGGTGGGCCTCACTTCTGGACGATGAAAAGGGAGCCTCAGGGATAGCAACTATGGAGCCACGCATTCAGTACGCGCAGACCGCTGACGGCGTGAGCATCGCCTTCTGGACGCTGGGGGAGGGCGTGCCGTTCGTGGAGATGCCAACGATTCCGGTGAGCCATATCCAGATGGAGTGGCAGTTCCCCGAGTGGCGCCGCTGGTATGAGTCGCTAGCGCGAGCAAGAATGGTGGTGCGGTACGACTGCAGAGGGGCTGGGCTGTCGGATCGGGACGTGAGCGACTTCTCGCTCGACGCCTATGCGCTGGACCTGGAGGCGGTAGTAGACCGCCTGGGCCTGGAGAGATTTGCTCTGCTGAGCCCTATTCACTCCGGGCCGGTGGGAATTGCCTACGCGGCTCGCCACCCGGAGCGCGTCTCGTACCTTGTTCTGTGGCACTCCTGGGCACGGACGCACGACGGAGCATCGCCGCAGCTTCGAGCGCTGGCCCAACTGAGAGATACGGATTGGCATGTGTACAGCGAGGCGGTGGCGCATACCCTGCTGGGTTGGTCGGAAGGCGAGCCGGCGCATCGCTATGCTGCGCTAATGCGCGAATGCATCGCGCAGGAGACGATGAAGACGGCCCTTGGTGCGATCGGCGAGTTTGACGTTACGGCTATCCTGCCGCAGGTGAAGGCGCCGACCCTGGTGCTTCACCGCCGACAGCTCTCCTGGCTTAGCGTGGACATCGCCCGCGGCCTTGCCTCTCGGATACCGAACGCCCGCCTGGCTCTCCTGGAAGGGGAATCGGGGGCGGCCTTCCTGGGCGACACGGCGGCGGCGCTGCGGGCCATCAACCAGTTCATGGGCGGTGGTGAGGAGGCCACAGTATGGGCCGAGCCGCCAGCAGCAGGCGCGGTTCACACCATCCTGTTCACGGACGTGGAGGGCTCGACGGCGCTGACCCAGCGCCTCGGCGACGCCAAGGCGCGGGAGGTGCTGCGGGCGCACGAGCGCATCGTGCGGGAGGCGCTGCGGGCACACGGCGGCTCGGAGGTGAAGACGCTGGGGGACGGGTTCATGGCCTCCTTCTCCTCGGGGACGCGGGCGCTGGAGTGCGCCATCGCCATGCAGCGGGCGTTCGCTGAGCACAACGAGTCGGCGGAGGAGCCGCTGCGGGTGCGCATTGGCCTCAATGCTGGGGAGCCGATCGCGGAGGAGAGGGATCTGTTCGGGATGACGGTGATCCTGGCGGCCCGCATCGCGGCGAAAGCAGCGGGTGGGGAGATACTCGCCGCCAACGTGGTGCGAGAGCTTGCGGCGGGCAAGGGGTTCCTGTTCTCGGACCAGGGCGAGGTAGCCCTGCGGGGGTTCGAGGACCCCGTGCGCCTGTACGAAGTCCGCTGGCGGGAACCGGCGTGATGCAACTGGCCAAGCGCATCGAGAAGCTGCCGCCGTACCTGTTCGCCGAGATCAGCCGCAAGATCGCCGAGAAGCGGGCCCAGGGGGTGGACGTCGTCAGCTTCGCCATCGGCGACCCCGACATCCCCACGCCATCCCACGTTGTCGATGCCCTCTGCCAGGCCGCTCGCGACCCCGCTAACCATCGCTATCCCGAGACCGACGGCCTGCCCGACCTGCGGCGGGTCATCGCCCGCTGGTACGAGCAGCGGTTCGACATTTCTCTTGACCCCGACAGGGAGGTGCTGCCCCTCATCGGCTCCAAGGAGGGCATCGGCCACATCGCCCTCTGCTTCATCGACCCCGGCGACCTGGCCCTGGTGCCCGACCCTGGCTACCCTGTCTACTCCGTGGGCACCATGTTCGCCGGCGGCGACTGCTACTTCATGCCCCTCACGGAGGAGAACGATTTCCTGCCCGACCTGGAGGCCATCCCCGAGACGGTGGCCCGGCGGGCCAGGCTCATGTGGATCAACTACCCCAACAACCCCACGGGCGCGGTGGCCGACCTCGACTTTTTCGAGCGGGTGGTGCGCTTCGCCAAGAAGCACGACATCGCCGTGTGCCACGATGCCCCCTACACCGAGGTGGCCTTCGACGGCTACCACCCGGTCAGCTTCCTCCAGGCGGCAGGTGCCAGGGAGGTGGGGGTGGAGTTCCACTCCTTCTCCAAGAGCTACAACATGACCGGCTGGCGCATCGGCATGGTGGTGGGCAACGCCAAGATGGTCGACGCCCTCATGCGGGTGAAGTCGAACCTCGATTCGGGGATCCCCCAGGCCATCCAGCGCATGGCCATCGCGGCCTTCGAGGGGCCGCAGGACTGCATCGCCGA
>JAIVWR010000182.1:0-2923 GCA_048636435.1 Acidobacteriota bacterium
GAGCGCAAGCGCGGCCCGGCCAAGGTCCGCCGCGGCCCCAACCGCAACGAGATCGCGGGCGAGAGCCCCGAACCCCCCGAGGCGGCGGCCATCTGCCCCACGGCGGCCATCGTTCAGCGAGACGGCCGCTACGACATCGACCAGGGGCTGTGCATCAAGTGCGACGCCTGCCGCGAGCTAGCGCCGGCGGCGGTGCAGGTGGTGGACGCCTTCGCCACCAGCGACTGATCGCCAGCCTCACCTGCAGATCAAGTCCCCACCACCAGGCCAGCGGTTGTATAATGGCCCCGAGTTTGAGCCATGACCACACCCCTGCGCCGCCAGTACCTGGAGATAAAGCGCCGCTTCCCCCAGGCCATCGTCTTCTTCCGCCTGGGCGACTTCTACGAGACCTTCGACCAGGACGCCGAGCTCGTCTCCCGCGAGCTGGACATCGTCCTCACCTCCCGCCCCATCGGCAAGGGCCAGCGGATACCCCTGGCGGGCATCCCCCACCACGCCCTCGATGGCTACCTGGCTAAACTAATCGCTAAAGGGCACAAGGTCGCCATCTGCGAGCAGGTCAGCGATGCTGCCAAAGGGCCTGCCCTGAGCGGAGCGAAGGGCCGCACCCTCATGGAGCGCCAGGTGGTACGTGTGGTCACCCCCGGCACGGTAGTCGAGGGCGGTCTCCTCGACCAGCGGGCCAACAACTACCTGGCCGCCCTCGCGCTCGAAGGGGAGCGCGCCGGCATCGCCTACGTGGACGTGAGCACGGGCGAGTTCGCTGTCGCCCAGATCGACGCCGACCTCCTGCCCGCCGAGCTCGACCGCCTGCGCCCCGCTGAGCTGGTGCTCCCCGAAAGCCAGGACCCGCCCGAAGGCCTGCAGGCGACCGTCAGCCACCTGGAGGCCCACCGCTTCGACCCGGACGAGGCCGCCGAGCTCCTTCTGGCCCATTTCGGTGCCGCCTCCCTGGACGCCTTCGGCTGCGCCGACCAGCCGCTCGCGGTGGCCGCCGCCGGCGCCGTCCTCGCCTACCTCCAGGACAACCAGCGAGCCGTCCTGGCTCACATCACCCGCCTCTCCACCTACAACGCCAGCGCCTTCATGACCCTCGACAGCCAGACCCGTCGCAACCTCGAGCTTTTCGCCAGCGTCCGCCAGGGCCCACGCACCGCCTCACTGCTCTCCGTCATCGATCTCACCAAGAGCTCCATGGGCGCGCGTCTCCTCCGCCGCTGGCTAGGGCAACCCTTGCTCGACATAACAGAGCTAGCCCAGCGACAGGACAGGGTTCAATTCTTCTTCGAGAGCGCCGTCCGCCGCGGCCGGGTGAGCACCCTCCTGGCCAAGATGCCCGACCTTGAGCGCCTGCTGGGCCGCATCAGCGCCGGCCTGGCCTTGCCGCGAGAGGTGGTGAGCCTCCGGCGCGGCCTGGAACTGATCCCGTCGCTGCGGCAGGCCATCGCCGACGATAGGGAGGAGGCGCCCGAAGCGAGCGAGCTGTTGGCCCGTCTTCACCCCTGCGAGGAGACTGCCGCCCTCATCGAGCAGGCCATCGAGGACGAGCCCACCGCCAGCTTCGAGAAGGGCGGTGTCATTCGGGCCGGCTTCTCGCCGGAGCTGGACAGCCTGCGCAGCGTGGCCCGCGACGCCCGCCAGTACCTCGCCGACCTGGAGCGGCGCGAGCGCCAGCAGACGGGCATCAAGTCGCTGAAGGTGCGCTACAACAAGGTCTTCGGATACTACATCGAGGTGAGCAAGACCAACCTGCGGCTGGTGCCCGCTCACTACCAGCGGCGGCAGACCCTGGTGGGCGGCGAGCGCTTCACCACCTCCGAGCTGAAGGAGCGCGAGTTCCAGATCCTCCACGCCCGCGAGCGCCAGGAGGAGCTGGAATCGACCCTCTTCCGCCAGGTGTGCGCCCAGGTGGCCGCCGAGGGCAAGCGCGTCCTGGAGCTGGCGGCCGCGGTCGCCGAGAGCGACGTCTTCTGCGCGCTGGCCGAAGTGGCCGCCCGCTACGGCTACGTGCGACCGCAGGTGACCCACGACGACGAGATCGTCATCCGCGACGGCCGCCATCCGGTGGTGGAGCGCATGCTGCCTTCGGCAGCCTTCGTCCCCAACGATACCCATCTCTCCAACCAGGACTCCCAGATCATCGTCCTCACCGGGCCCAACATGGCCGGCAAGTCCACCTACATCCGCCAGGTGGCCCTCATCGTGCTGCTGGCCCAGATCGGCAGCTTCGTGCCCGCCGCCTCGGCCCGCATCGGCATCGTCGACCGCATCTTCACCCGCGTGGGCGCCCTGGACGACATCGCCGCCGGCCAGTCGACCTTCCTGGTGGAGATGCTGGAGACGGCCAGCATCCTCCACAACGCCACGCCCAGGTCCCTCCTCCTGTTCGACGAGATCGGCCGCGGCACCAGCACCTACGACGGCATGGCCATCGCCCGCGCCGTGGTGGAGTTCATCCACCACCGGCCGGAGGTCGCCGCCAAGACCCTCTTCGCCACCCACTACCACGAGCTGGTAGACCTGGCCGCCTTCCTGCCGCGGGTGAAGAACTGCAACGTGGCCGTGAGCGAAGAGGAGGGGCGAGTCGTCTTCCTCCACCGCATCCTGCCCGGCGGCGCCGACAAGAGCTACGGCGTCCACGTGGCCCAGCTTGCCGGCATGCCCCGACCGGTCATCCAGCGGGCGCAGGAGGTGCTGAGCGAGCTGGAGGACAAGGGCGACCGCCTGCCCCGCCGAGGCCGCCCGCGCGAGGCCGCCGTCCAGCTATCCCTCCTCGGCGCCAGCGACGCCTTCCTGGAGGAGCTGGCCTCCCTGGACGTGGACAGCCTGACCCCCCTGCAGGCCATCACCAAGCTGTACGAGCTGCGAGAGAAGGCGCGGGGGAAGGACAGGTAGGGGTTTGCGCCGGGGGCCCGTCTTT
>JAIVWR010000183.1:0-2920 GCA_048636435.1 Acidobacteriota bacterium
ACTTGCGGACAAGCACTGGTTCCATATGATGGAAATCATCACATTTTCCTTCAACCTGCAGCGGGATACTTCGAACATTGGTGCTTGGGTCTTGGGCAGTCCAGCTTTTGTGTTTCTCAACGCACCAGGACATGGCCTCAAGGGGACGACCCGGTTGATCTCTATACGCAGTCCATGGCTTACCAGGAGGATTGTACCCAGATTTCGCCGGAAGGCCCCACGAGATTTCTTCTCTTCTATCGTCAATTATCCCGGAGGTAATCCTTTCTGCAATCAAGTCGGGTGGTTTTCCAATTCGATAGACGGTGCCCTTAAAGGTATTAGGAAGGCAATAGAGGATTGTTTCAATCATTTCTACGCAGGCCTTCTCTAGTACAGCCTTTTCTATCCCTATGAACAATGCCCTTTTCCTCGTCTCGCCTTTACCTTACCAAGCCCCAGTTCCTGCGGAGGTGTTTCTTAAGGGATTGATAGTGTACGTTTCTTTAATCATTTGTCAATAGAAAAAAGTGTGCCCTGGCAATAAGTTACCCTGGCATCAACACAATTTATGCAAACTGGGAGCAAATCCATGTTCCTGACCTCAGGGTATCAGATTACCCAGCCGCCAACCTATCCAGGCCGAGGCCCTTATCATTGGGGGGTTAGCGATGAATCTACGTTGTGTCCCTATGCCCTCTTGGCTACCACCTGTCAAGGTCTGCGTACTGCTGGTCAACTGTCTTCGGTACTGTGGTGACGAAACTTCAGGTGGAGGACCGTTCGGGTGTCGTGCCGCAGCCTGGCCCGCTCGTCGATGCGGTGGCCGACGACCCAGGCGATGCCCCAGGAGGCGCACGCGAGGGGCACGCCGTCTCGCTCATCTCTGGGCACCTTGGCGTCCACCAGATAGTCCTGGAGCTTCTTCTCGCCGCCCAGGCCGAGAGGCCGAAAGCGGTCGCCGCGGCGGCGGCTGCGCACCGTTAGCTCGCCACCCACCGCCTGGTGATCCAGGAAGGCTTCGTAGGGGTCTGCGCCGACCTCTACCCCCTGGCCGGGCAGGGTCTCGGCCTCGATCAGCCAGCCGGCCACGGTCGTGCGGCCAGGCACGACCAGGGGCGTCTCGGGGATGGGATTGGCCTTGGCAGCCGCCTCCCGGCCGCGGGTCAGTCGCACGGACTCACCATCGACGGTGAAGGCCAGGCCGCCGGGAAGGGAGAGTCGGCTGGCCGCCGGTTTGGCCAAGGCCTCGACCATGGAGCGGATGTGGACGGCTTCGATCTGGCGGGCGTCGGCCAGAAGCTGCTGACAGGCGGCCTGCAATAGGCGGTTTCTTATGGCCGGCGACAGGGCCGTCAGCTCCGAGCGACGAAAGCCCACGCTGCGCTTGTCTTTGACGGCGAGGGCATGCCAGAAGGCCCCGGCCGTCTCGTCCAGGTAGGCCAGATCGCTGGCGGTGGCGGCGGCGAGGCGAAGGAGGGCGCCCTCGATCTTGGGGTTGTAGCGGCGGAGCAAGGGCAGTAACTCGTGGCGGATGCGGTTGCGCAGGGGCGCCAGCAGGAGGTTAGTGACATCCAGGCAAGGAGATAGCCCCTCCTCCTGGCAGTAGCGCTCCGTCTCCGCTCGGCTAACCTCCAGCAGGGGGCGAACCAGGAGCAGGTCCTCGTGGCCGGGGAGGGGCCAGGAGGAGGAGGGCCTCATCCCGGCCAGGCCCGTCAGGCCGCTGCCACGCACGAGGTGCATGAGCACCGTCTCTGCCTGGTCGCCGGCAGTGTGGCCGGTGGCGACCACGTTGATGGTCGCCTTCTCCGCCTGCTCAGCCAGAAAGCGATAGCGCAGCTCTCGCGCGGCCTCTTCCAGAGATAGGCGGTGCTGGCGAGCATGGGCCCGCACATCGCCCTGCCCAAGAAGCAGGGGAAGGCCGAGCTCGGCGGCCAAGCCGGAAAGGAAAGCCTTCTCGGCCTCCCTCTCCGCCCGACGACGCAGGCCGTGATCGAAGTGGGCCAGCCGAAGGTCGAGCTTCAGTGCGCCTGAGGCGGACAGGTGAGCCAAGGCCAGGAGAAGGGCGGTCGAGTCGGGCCCACCGGAGACGGCCAGCAGCGCCCGCTGGGCGGCGGGGAAGAGGTGATGGCCCTGGATGTAGCGAAGCAGCCGCCGCTCCAGCCGCTGGCCAAAGCGACTGCGGGCTTGAGCTTTCGGATGACTTTGCGCCCTCTTCGACTTCATGGCGCCAACCATGGAAGCAATCGGGCGGCCCCAAGCCGCCCAAGTCCTTCCCTACTGCTGGCCATCAGGGTTCCCTGTCTACCAGCCGATGATCTCCTCCCACGTGAGGTGCTGCTGCCCCTGCTCGGCCTGCGAGCCCTCCTCCTCCCCCTCACCTTCGCTGGGGACAGGGGTTGTTTCTGACACAACTATGATACCGGTCTCGCCGGGGCCCACCAGGCCCAGTTCGCGGCGGGCGACCCACTCGATGTACTCGTCGGAATTCAGGTAGTCTCGGATGTCGGACAGGCGGTGGTAGCGCTGCTCCAGACCCTGCACCTCATCGCGCAGGCGGTCCTCGTCCTCCCCAAGCTGAAACGATTGGATGGCACTGCTAACGGCGGTAAAGATGAGATAGACAACCACCACAGCAGTGGCCAGCAGCACCAATCGCCCGGGCGATAGCCAGGAGTTACGGCTCAGCGACTCGCCTCCTTGGCCGGAAAAAGCTCACCACTAGTCGCCAACTGTATCACAACCTACCCAACTCTTACAATAGCGAGGCGTCCAGCGACCTTCTATTCCCCCTGATCGGCTTCCAGGGGGCAGGGGTCGTTGAAGCCCACGACGATGATCCGGGCGCGCCCCATCTCCAGAACGCTCTTGGCGGCCACGCTCAGACGAAGGCGGCGGAAGTCGGCCAGCTCCAATCCCAGGACCCGGCAGAAGAGGGTGA
>JAIVWR010000184.1:0-2910 GCA_048636435.1 Acidobacteriota bacterium
ACCAGCCGCACAGCAGCCCCCGCTCCTCGAGGATAGCGATAAGCGTTTCCCGCCAGCCGTCGCGGTCGCTCTCGGCGTGGTGGGAGTCGGCGTTGGCCACCACGAAGGCGACGGCGTACTGGCGGGAGTGGGACATGCTCAGGTCCAGCCCATCCAGGCCGATCTCCTTGGCCCGCTCTCGAGCGCGGCCGTGGAGGTAGACCAGCGGCTTGCCGCGGCGATTGAGCAGCACCTCGATCTCGCGCCAGGCGACGCCGCGAGCGCCGGTGCCCAGGGCCTTCATCACCGCCTCCTTGGCGGCGAAGCGGGCGGCCAGCTCAGCCGGGCGGCCGCGGCAGATGGCGGCCTCGATGGGGGTGTAGACGCGGTCGATGAAGCGCTGGCCGTGGCGCTCCACGACGGCGGCCACCCGCTCCAGTTCGACGATATCGATGCCGACGGCGTAGGGGGACATGGTTGGCTTCATTGTACAGGCGACGGCAAGGGGTGTAAATGTGCAGGGGAACAACCGTATAATCTCTTTACGCTCCAGGGGGCAGGGGCTATAATGAGCCTGCCCATGGCGGCGGTCTAGCGGCGGGAGGCGGGCCGTGAACATTATCCGCGAGCCCAAGGTCTATCTGGTAGGTCGGCAGTCTGTCGACGATGCGGCCATCGATAGCTTCCTGTCCGAGTACGGCATGGCCTGGCAGACGGACACGGAGGTGGGGGCGGAGATGCTGGCGGAGGCCGCCGGCCGCCTCTGCTATCTGTCCTACGGCAAGGGGCGCAAGGACAACCGCCAGTACCTGGCCAACATCATCGAGTCCAAGCACGGCAGCGTCCTGGAGCATGCCGCCTGGAACTTCATCATCGCCGGCGTGTCGCGCTCCTTCACCCACGAGCTGGTGCGCCACCGGGCCGGCTTCGGCTTCAGCCAGCTCTCCCAGCGCTACGTGGACGAATCGACGGCCAACTTCATCGAGCCGGACGTCATCGCCGAGGACGAGCCGCTGCACGCCATCTGGCTGCGGGCCGTCGAGACGTCCCATCGAGCGTACGTGGAGCTGGTGGAGGGGCTGGCGGCCAAGTACAAGGACGTGCCCGACCGCACCCAGCGGCGCAAGCTGGCCCGCCAGGCGGCTCGCAGCGTGCTGCCCAACGCCACCGAGACGATGATCTTCGTGACGGCCAACGGCCGCGCGCTGCGCCACTTCATCGAGATGCGGGCGAGCGAGTGGGCGGATGTGGAGATACGCAAGGTGGCGTTGGAGATACTGCGGATCATGCAGAAGGAAGCGCCGAGCATGTTCGGCGACTACGCGGTGGTGGAGCTGCCCGACGGCACGGAGGTGGCCCGCACGCCGCACGAGAAGGTGTAGGAAGATGACCGGCGAGGAGAGGCTTCCGACTTTCGACCTGGTGCTGAGCGCTCGGGCTGAGGGTGGCTACGATGCCTCAGTCGCGTTCAGCAACGATGTCCAGTTGCGTTTGCCCATCACCGAGACGCTTCAGGCGGAGGTGGCTGAGGCTGCGAAGGAGCTGGCAGAAGGGCTGTCCAAGCTGGGGCCGGACGGTGAGCAGGCCCTGGAGGAGGCCCTGGGTGTCCTGCACTTCGCGGCGGATTTCGAGGCACGGGTGCTGCTGCGGGCTGACGACGCGTGGCGCCAGCACCGGAGGAGGAGCTTTCCGGAGGCCATCCTCGCGGCGCAGGAAGCGCTCGAGCTGAACGCCGAGGTGATATTCCTGGCGACCATCGGGGAGTACCCGAAGGACGTCATGATCGACGACCGGAAGTTCCGGGCGGAGCTGCGGAAGGTGCTGGACCACATACCGCCCACCATCGACCCGGGAGCCGTAGTCAAGGCCCTGTTCGTGGCCAGATTCTGGGCGCCGTTCCACACCATGGCGAGGTACGAAATGGAAGGCTTGCAGATGGCGCCGCCGCAGCTATTCGGTGAGAGGGAGGCGCATCTGGCTCTAGACCACCTCTCCGAGGTGTTTACCTGCGGCCTGGACTTCCTGGAGCAAAAGCTGGCCGCGCTCCTGCCGGAACGCGAGCTCGCCCTCACGCGGCGGCTGTTCGAGCTGGGGCTGAGGGCGGTCCAGGGGCCCGCGGAGGTGGGTCAGGAGAGTGCAACGCATGACGGCTAGCATCATCGACGGCAAAGCGATAGCAGCGGAGATACGCGCGGAGGTGGCGGAGCGCGTCCGCCGGCTCAAGGAGGAGCGGGGCGTCATGCCCGCTCAGGCCTTCATCCTGGTGGGCGAGAACCCCGCCTCCATCTCCTACGTGCGGGGCAAGGGCCGGGCCTGCGAGGACGCCGGCATCCTCTCCCAGACCATCCACCTGCCCGAATCCACCTCCGAGGCGGAGCTGCTGGAGCTTATCGCCAAAGCGAACGCCGACCCCAAGCTGCACGGCATGCTCGTCCAGCTTCCCCTGCCGCCGCAGATCGATGAGCAGCGGGTCACCGCCGCCATCGCGCCCGAGAAGGACGTCGACGGCCTCCACCCGATGAACGTGGGCCGCCTGTTCAAGGGCGACCCGTATCTCCTGCCCTGCACCCCGGCGGGCGTGGTCGAGATGCTCATCCGCTCCGGCCACCCGCCCGACGGCAAGCACGTGGTCATCTGCGGTCGCTCCAACCTGGTGGGCAGGCCGCTGGCGGCCGTCCTCATCCAGAAGAAGGCGGGCGCCAACGCCACCATTACCATCTGCCACACCGGGACGAAGGACCTGGCTTACCACAGCCGCCAGGCGGACATCCTGGTGGCGGCCATGGGCAGGGCCAAGGCGATCACGGCCGACATGGTGCGTGAGGGGACGGTGGTCATCGACGTGGGGATCAACCGGGTGGAGGACGCCAGCCGCAAGACCGGCTATCGCCTGGTGGGGGACGTGGACTTCGAGGCGGTGGCGGAGAAGGC
>JAIVWR010000185.1:0-2751 GCA_048636435.1 Acidobacteriota bacterium
GAAGCTCCCTCAGGCGCAGCTCATCCCCGTGGACCCGGGCCGGCCCGTCGACGCGGACGTCTAGCTGAAGCCCCTTCTTATCGGTCAGCACCTTTACCTGCTTCCCGACGTCTTCCACCAAGTCGTGGAGGGCAACTTCCGTGAAGACGAATGGGGTTGTGGCGGCGTCGGCCTTTGTCAGGGTCAGCATCTGGCTGACCAAAGTGCTCAGCCCGTCGGTCTCCCGAATGATGTCGTTCAGGGCAGGCATGTTAGCCTGAACGGGCTCCTGGGGGTGGCGCTGCAGCAGCTCAGCGTTGGCCCGGATCAGCGATAGGGGCGTGCGCAGCTCGTGGGAGGCATCGGCCACGAAGGCCCGCTGGCGGTCCATGGCAGCGCCGATGGGGCGGAGGGCCCGGCCGGCGAGGAAGAAGCCGCCGACCAGGGCAAGGGCGAGCCCGGCGGCACCGCCGCCGCCGAGAATGAATATCAGGCGGCGCAGGGCCTCCCTCTCGGGCTCAATGCTCCTACCCACCTCCAGAACCACCCCAGTTGCCTGGGGACCCTCGAGAGGCACCACGTACACGCGCAGGTTCTCGCCGGTGGACGAGTCCGTGTTCTCGAAAGCGGGACCCCCCTCAAGGGCCTTCTCGATGGTCTCCTGACTTGCCAGCCCGTCGGGGTCGACGTTGGGTGTGCCCGCCAGCATCTCTCCGTCGCGGTCGACCAGGGCGTAGAAGTAGCCGCCGGCGGTGAAGGCGGGCCCCACGATGACGGTCGCTGGAGGCTGCTGGGGTCGACCCTGCTGATGGAGCCTCGGCATCAGCAGACGCACTTCGGTGGTGGCGCGGGAGCGTAGGCTGTCGTCGACGGCGTCGAAGAGGACGGCGCGAGTGGTGAAGAAAACGGCGACGCCGAGCACGGTCAAGATGAGGGCGAGGACGGCCACGAACCAGAGGGTGAGACGCCAGCGTGTAGAGGTAAACATGACTATCGACCGAGAAAGTAACCGACGCCGCGCATGGTGCCGATGAGCTTGTCCGGGTGCCCCTTGTCAACCTTGCGCCGGAGGTAGGAAACGTAGACATCCACCAGATTGGAATCGGGCGTGTGGTCGTAGCCCCAGAGATGGTCCAGGATCTGGGTGCGGGTGACCACGCGCCCCTCGTTGCGCATGAGGAACTCCAGCAGGGCGAACTCCTTGGGGCTTAGCTCGATGACCCGGCCAGCCCGTTCCGCGCGTCGTCGGTTCAAGTCCAGCACCAGGTCAGCGGACTGGAGCCGTTCGGGCTCGCGGGCCTGGACGCGGCGGCGGCCCAGGGCGCGCAGACGGGCCAGGAGCTCCTGGAAGGCGAAGGGCTTGGTGAGGTAGTCGTCGGCGCCGGCGTCCAAGCCCCGCACGCGGTCCTGCACGTCGTCGAGGGCGGTGAGCAGAAGGACGGGCGTGTCCACGCGGTTCTTGCGCAGCGCTTGACAGACCTCGATGCCGTCGATCCCCGGCAGCAGGATGTCGAGGACGATGACATCGTGGCTGCTCTCCATGGCCATGGCCAGCCCCTCCTCGCCGTCGTAGGCCAGGTCGACCGTGTGCCCCTCCTCCTCCAGGACGCGTCGTATCACCTGGGCCAGGCGTCGTTCGTCCTCTACCACCAATACGTACATGTTCACCTACTCCTGTTGCACCTATTGTAGACGAAAAACATTAAGGAAACATTAAAGACATTACGGCCCAATATTGAAAGACTCTAATGCCTTTTCAATGTGGGCTTAAGGTCGGCGGGCTAACCTGTGTGTAGTGATTGTTTGTGGGGATGGAGGAGCCATGGGGTCTCCTCCAGGTAGGCAAAGGAGGACAGCATGAGAAGGATTCTGATAGCGGCGCTGGCCATCGTGCTTGTCAGCACGGCGGTCATCGGCGGCGGCATTGGCCTGGCGGTGGCCCAAGGCGAGGACGCCCCGGTCCAGACCTTCTTGGGCCGAGTCGCCGACAAGCTGGGCATCGGCGAGGACGAGCTACGCTCGGCTATGACCGAGGCCGAGCAGGATGTCATCGATGAGCGGGTGGCCGAGGGCAAGCTCACCGCCGAGCAAGGCGAGCGCCTGAGAGAGCGCATCGAGGAGAAGGGCCTGCTCGGCCCGCGCGGTGGTCCGCTGGAAGGCCAGCGCGGCCGCTTCTGCGATGGCGTCTTCGACTGCATCCGCGAGCGCGCACACGACCACGTACGTGCCCAGGATGGACGGCTCCCCATGGAGGCGGCAGCGACGGTGCTGGGCATGGAGCCAGAGGCGCTCCTGAGCGAGCTGCAAGAGGGCAAGACGTTGGCCCAGGTCGCTGAGGAGAGCATGTCGGTGGACGAGTTTACGGTTGCCCTGTTGGCTCAGGTGCAGCAAGAGCTGGATGCGCTGGTGGCCGACGGCAAGCTCACCGAGGAGCAGGCCGATGCTATCTACGACCGCGTGGAGGAGAACATCGACGACATCGTGAATGCCCTCCCCAAGCCGCACGGCCCCTGCCCGCGGGGCGCTTTCTTCGGGGGTGGCGCTCAGGGCCCTAGCTTCGAACCCACGGAGACCAGCATCGAAGCCTAGTGAATGCCCAGCCGGGCACTCCCTCCCGTCCCTGTCGCGGCGGGAGGTGAGCAGGCGCAGAGGTTGCGAGGGCTGTCGGACCAGGAGAGCAGACATCCGGCAGCCCTCGGCGTTCTGCCACTGATCCGCGGCAGGCCGACGTTGGCCGCCACAAACAGCATTGTGGCGGCATTGTCGATTATC
>JAIVWR010000186.1:0-2743 GCA_048636435.1 Acidobacteriota bacterium
CGTCCTGGCTGCCGTCCCACTCCGAGTAGCGGTAGGCGTACATCCTACCCCCTATACTGGGCCCGGCCGGCGATCTTGTCCTTGTTGAGGCGTCGGTTGAGGTGCAGGCCCTCCAGCACGAACTCCACCGCCGCGGCCACCAGGCCCGGGTTCCGGCCCGCCTCCAGCTTGGCGACGGCCGCGCGCATGCCCTCCACCTGCTTGACGATGCGCACGTATTCGGCCGAGGGTATGGTATCGGCCACCTCCAGCGTGAACCCTTCCTTGAAGCGAGCCACCACCGGCTCCAGCTCGCTGAGGCTGAGATAGCGGTTGAACACGGTGGCCACCGCGCTCTGGATAAACTTCTCGATGATCTGCTCTTCTCGCCCCTCCTCGATCGTCTCGAACTCCAGCTTGCCGCTGATGGAGGGGATGACGTAGGGCAGGTCGCTGACGCGGGGCACGATGTCTCTCTCCTGGAGGCGAATGGCGCGGCGGAAGGCGTTGGCCAGGAGGCTCTCGTAGCTGGCGATGGAGGCGCGCACCGAGACGCCGGAGCGCTGGTTGATATCGGGGCTGCGGCGAGCCAGGCGGGTGATCTCGGCCACCACTTCCTTCATGTAGGGCGGTACTTTCAGCGAGTGGCCGTCCCCTTCGAGGGGGGTGCGCTCCTGCTCCACGATGGCGATCTCGTACTCGGCGTTGCGGGGATAGTGGGTGCGAATCTGGGCGCCGTAGCGGTCCTTGAGGGGAGTGATGATGCGGCCGCGGTTGGTGTAGTCCTCGGGGTTGGCGCTGGCCACCACGAGCACGTCCAGGGGCAGGCGGATGCGATAGCCGCGGATCTGGACGTCTCGTTCCTCCATGATGTTGAGGAGGCCCACCTGGATGCGCTCCACCAGGTCGGGGAGCTCGTTGATGCAGAAGATGCCGCGGTTGTGGCGAGGAACGAGGCCGTAGTGAATGGTCAGCTCATCGGAGAGGTAGCGACCCTCGGCTACCCTTACGGGGTCCACCTCGCCGATGAGGTCGGCGATGGTGATGTCGGGGGTGGAGAGCTTCTCGCCGTAGCGCTCGTCGCGACCCAGCCAGGCGATCTCCACGTCCTCTCCCTCTTCGGCCAGCCAGTCGCGGCAGCGCTTGCAGATGGGAGCGTAGGGGTTGTCGTTGATCTCGCAGCCGGCGATGGCCGGCACCTCGTCGTCCAGCAGGGATACAAGGGCACGAATAAGGCGCGACTTGGCCTGCCCCCGCTCGCCCAGGAAGATGATGTCCTGGCCGGAGAGGATGGCGTTCTCCAGGTGGGGGACGACGGTATCATCAAAGCCAATGATGCCCGGGAAAAGCCTCTCGTTGGAGCGGATCTTCTCGATGAGGTTGCGGCGCATCTCCTCCTTGACGCTGCATACCTGGTAGCCAGAGCTACGCAGCTCACCAATGGTTGTCGGTTTCTTGCCGGTCACGTCGCTTCCTCGTCGCCTCCCCTTGCCTCGCCCGCTTGCCCTTCCTGGGCAAGGAAGCGGGCCACCTCGTCCCTGGCGAACGTGGGCAGGGCGGTCCTGCCGCCGTCACGTCTGTCTATTATAACGCCCGCATCCCTTGGTGTAACCGTGCCGATGCGCGCGGCAGCTATGCCTGCCTCCTCCAGAGCGGCCAGGAGCCGGTCGCTGTCCTGCGGGGGTAGGGCTATGAGCAGGGCGCCCGAAGCCAGCAGCCCCAGCGGGTCCAGCCCCGCCGCCTGGCAGACGGCCCGAGTGGCCGGCAGCACGGACACCGCCGCCTCTTCGAGCTGCATTCCCACGTCGGAGGCCTCGGCCATCTCATAGAGGGCGGTAGTTAAGCCTCCTTCGGTGGGGTCGTGCATGGCGTGGACAGCGGTCTTGTCCACCGCCAGCAGGGCCTCCCTGACCACGCTGATGCCCGGCTGGAAGATGTAGCCCCCGGCCGTCTCCAGCACGTCGGCGGCCACGCCCTTGCGGCGCAGGGCATCCGCCGCCTCGCGGGCGAGCACCGCCGTCCCTTCGATGGCGATGCCCTTGGTGAGGACCAGGGCGTCGCCGGCCTGCGCTCCCGACCCCCGCACCAGCCTGTCGCGCTCCACCTCGCCCAGCATCGCCCCCACCACGATCGGCCGGTCGAGGCGATAGGTGATCTCGAAGTGGCCGCCGACGAGCTCCACCTCCATCTGGCGGCAGGCGTCGAGGATCTGGTCGAATATGCCCTCCGCCAGCGACTGGCTGGCCCCCTGGGGCAGAAGGACGGTGGCCAGGAACCAGGCCGGCCTGGCCCCCATGCAGGCCACGTCGTTGGCGTTGATGTGGACGGCGTACCAGCCGATGAGGTCGCTGGCGAAGGTGATGGGGTCGCTCTTGGCCACCAGCAGCCGCGGGCCCATGTCGATGACGGCGGCGTCCTGGCCCACGCCCGGCCCCACGATCACCCGCGGGTCGCGGCAGCCGATGCGGGCCAGTAGCTGGCCTAGGAGCTGATTGGGAAGCTTGCCGATATCCACTGCTTCTGGATCACCACCGTCTCTCTTGGCTCGAATCATACTATGTGGCGGGTTGGCGTCAAGCGACGTGGCGCCTGGTTGTCTTCCATCTCGGCTCTTCCCTTGCCAGCCCTCGCGGCTGCGAGTAGGATGGGAGTGCCGCGAGTTGAACACGGACACCAAGCAAGGAGGCAACAGAATGAGGACAATGGACTATCAGGTTACCGGCTCGCGCATTGTGGCGGCCCTGATCGATCTCATTCCCCTTGT
>JAIVWR010000187.1:0-2695 GCA_048636435.1 Acidobacteriota bacterium
TTCGCGGTCGTCGCAGTAGCCGACCACGACGAACCTGATGTCGTCTCCGGAGGAGACCGCCAGCCGGCTGAAGGGAACGGCCACTTCGAAGACATCGCCGTAAGCGGCCTCGGCCTCGAAACTCGACCGCCAGGTATCTCCGCCGGTAGCCATGTGGACCCGCGCCGTCGCGCCCCCCGCACCGGGGCTCAGGGCCACCTCCCAGGCGACGCCGAAGCCAAGCGAGCGCGGAGAAGCGTCCGCGCGACCCCGCGTACGGGCGTTGCTCCTTATACCGGACCTTCCCGAGATGTAGATCGCCAGCTCGCATCCCGCAGTCGCCCTCTCGCCCGGGTCGAGCCGGATATAGAGGTTCTCGCCATCGTAGCCGTAATGAAGCGACCTTATCAGGTCGCCTCCCGACCGGGCCATGGCGCCGGCCGCCGAATCGTCCGCGAACGCCGCGCCGTCCCATTCTCCCGCGGTAGCGATACCGTCCACCACCGGGGTTATCTGCCCCGCCATCAGCCGCGTGGGCAGCGCCTTGGGAGTCATGAGCTTGAAAATCGGTATCGACGTGGGTGGCACGTTCACGGATTTCCTGGTGACCTACGATGGCGGAGAAGCCGGCATCTTCAAGGTAGTCTCGACCCCTCAGGATCCGTCGATTGGACTGATGAACGGCCTCACGGAGATCGCCGCCAGCCGCATCCGCACGGCGACCCGCCGGCGCCGGCCGGTGGTGCTCACCGGCGTCACCATGGGCGGCGGCCCCTGCACCTGGGCCCTCGACGAGCACCTGAAGGCCGGCCTCAAAGCCTACGCCACCCCTGACGCGGCCCGCACCTTCGACGACGATCTCGACGCAGTGCAGAGCATGGGCGTCACCGTCGTCTCTGAGGACGAGGCCAAGCGCCTCGACGACGCCCGCCAGATCGAGATGGCCGACCTCGACCTGGAGGCCATCCGCCGCGCCCTCGCCGCCTTCGAGGTGGACAGCGACTTCGACGGCCTGGCCCTGGCCTGCCTTGACCACGGGGCGGCGCCCCCCGGCTACTCCGACCGCCTCTTCCGCTTCGACCACCTGCGGCGGGTGGTGGAAGAGCGCAACGACCTGCGCGCCTTCGCCTACCTGCCGGACGAGGTGCCCGACTACCTGACCCGCGCTCGCGCCATGCTGGGCTGTGTGGATACGGACGTGCCCATCGTCTTCCTGGATACGGGGCCGGCCGCCGCCCTCGGCGCCCTCCAGGACCCCATCGTCGCCCAGCAGGACGAGCAGCTCGTCGTCAACCTGGGCAACATGCACGCCCTAGCCTTCCACCTGCGCGCCACCCACATCTATTCGCTGTTCGAGCACCACACCGGCCTTCTCAGCAGCGAGCAGATCGAGTCCCTCAGCGAACGGCTGATGGCTGGAACCCTGCGCCACGAGGACGTGTTCGGCAGCCACGGCCACGGCGTTTTTTACGTAGCCGGCGACGAGCGGCCTTCGAACCGCCATCCCCTCGTTGCCGTCACCGGCCCCCAGCGAGCCAAGCTGAGGGCGAGCGCCCTGAAGCCGTACTTCGCCGTCCCCCACGGCGACATGATGCTCAGCGGCTGCTTCGGCCTCGTCTGGGCCTTCGCCGAGAAGCACCCCCAACACCGAGAGGAGATCCTGGCTCGCCTCTTCCCTCCCGCCGCCTCCCCTTGACCCACATCACTCGAGCCCGACAAGCCCTCGCGCTGCCAGCGAGCAGACTCCGATTGCCCCCTTGAGTAGGCTTCGCTATACTGGCATCGCTGTCCCATCTGCATGCAAAAGGGAGAGTCATGTCGAAAGTGGGTCGCTGGCTAGCAGAAGAGATGCCCAGGCTGCCCCAGGAAGGCACCTGGGAGGAGCGCCTGGCCCTGCTGAAGGCCACCTGGGCACCTCGCCCCTTCTGGAAGCTCCTGGGCATGGAGCCGGTTCAGCTCGGCCCTGGCTACAGCAAGCTGCGGGTGGTCTTGCAGCCTGCCAAGCACGGCCGCTGGCCTCACGGCGGCTTGCTCAGCAGCCTGGTGGACAGCTCCATCGGCCTGGCCCTGTATACCACCTACGGCCCCGAAGACGAAGACGTCGTCGCTCACGCTACCGCCGACCTCAACATCAGCTTCCTGGACTCCATGCAGGGTGACGAGTTGTTCGCCGAGGGACGCATCATCCGCAAGGCCCGCATGGCCGCCTTCGGCACGTCAGAGATTCGCGACAGCAAGGGCACACTGATCGCCGTGGGGCGGGCCACCTTTCTCATCCGCCGCGAGCCGCAGGGGGCGGCAGGAGGCGCAGGGTGTCGATGAGGAGCGGCGGTGGGGCAGGGCCTCTCCCCCGTTCACCAGAGGCGATACCCCAGTAGTAGCCAGAGCCCGCCCCTTACAGGGCGGGCCTTTTCCGGCATCGGCGGGATTCAAAAGGGGTGCGGCCCTTGTCTTCCCACTTACTATTACGTTCGAGAGTGCCAAAAGGTTCCGCCTTTTCCGACCAATTTGCGGCTAAAATCGACCGAAATTGCCTACCCCGTATCTAGTCGCCAGTGGCTCTCAGAGGCGACCGCACAGGACTCGCACCCACAAGGGTTGGTAGTCGTGAAAGCAGGCTGACTTGCACATAGGAGCCTCACGATGGCGTTGGGCAGCGCGAGGACGGCTAGAGTGTCGGCGAGGCGTGAATTCGGCATCCGCAAGAGCTACGCTG
>JAIVWR010000188.1:0-2661 GCA_048636435.1 Acidobacteriota bacterium
CCGCGCCCACCTCGCCCGCGTCGAGGCCCACGTCGGCCACGGTCCACTGGTTGAAGGGCTTTTTGCGCGCCTGGCGGATGCCCCGGAAGGAGGGATAGCGTGGCTCGTTGAGCCCCTTCTGGGTCGTGAATACCGCCGGCAGGGGCAGTTCGACCACCTCCCGGCCCCCCTCGATATCCCGCTCGGCCCGGGCCGACATCGCGTCCGCGTCGATCTCCAGCTTGCTGACCACCGACACGTGGGGCAGGTCCAGCAGCTCGGCCAGGATGATGCCCACCGCCGCGTCGTCGTCGTCCACCGCCTGCTTGCCGCAGAAAATGGCATCGTAATCGCCCACCTTGGCGATGGCCGCCGCCAGCGCCTTGGCCGTGGCAAAGGCGTCGCCGCCGAGAAAAGCCTCGTCGGTCAGGTGATAGACCTCGTCGGCGCCCATGGCCAGGCCCTTGAGGATGCTCTCCCGGGCGCGCTCCGGCCCCAGCGAGACCAGCGTCACCGTGCCGCCATGGGCCTCCTGCCACTTGAGGGCCTCTTCCAGGGCGTACTCGTCGTAGGGGTTGACCACGTATTGCACCCCCTCCTCGACCACCGCGCCGTCCCGGACCTCGATCCGCGTTTCGGTGTCCGGCACCTCTTTCAGACAGACAATCGATTTCATCGTTCCTCCTTATGGATCAGCATGATTCCAGACCAATCACAAGTTCCACTGGTAAGCAGAGGATTCTGGAGTCCCAGACTTGTCTGGGATCTTCTTCCAAGTAGTTACCACGTCCTTCGCAGACACTGAAAGGCCACGAAATTCAAGTCGTAAGTGCATTCGCTTTGCTCTTGATAGATCGGTTGCTCGTAGGGGCGAGGCAGCCCCAGTCAGGACCTGCTCAGTAGCAATCAGTTTGCCCGGTCTGCCTCCCCGGGATGCCGCACGCTGTTCGCGGCGCGCCCCTACAGGCGACTCGTGCTTCTTTCAAGCTCCGCTACCATGATTCCTGACCCAATCTCATGCCAACATCGCATCCAGCATCACCAGCGTCTGCTTCTGCGTGAAATGCCCCAGCGTGATGGCCTTTGACGGGCAGGCCACCGAACAGGCCCCGCAACCCTTGCACAGCACCTCGTTGATGGTCATCACCCCCCGCCAGGGGTGCGGGTTCAAGGCGCTGTAGGGGCAGGCCTCCTCGCACAGGCCGCAGCCGACGCACAACTCCTCGATAATCGAGCTGGTAATCGCCTCCACTTTGGCCTTGCCCAGCGAAAGCGGGATCAGGGCCGATGATGCAGCCGCCTTGGCCTGGGCCACCGTATCGGGAATGTCCTTGGGTCCCTGGCAGGTGCCGGCCAGAAAGACGCCGTCGCTGGTGGTGTCCACCGGGCGCAGCTTGGGATGGGCCTCGGCCAGGAAGCCATCTGCCGTGCGTGCCAGCTTGAGCAGTTGAGCCACATCCTCGCCCGCGGCGGCCGGTACCAACCCCACCGCCAGGACGACCAGGTCCGCTTCGACCTCGACGGTGCGCTGCAGCAGCGTGTCCTCGGCCCGGACCATCAGCTTATCCCCCCGGCGGTAGACCTCGGAGGGGTTGCCGCGCCGGTAGAGCACGCCCCGCGCCCTGGCCCGATCGTAGAACTCTTCGCCGCCCTTGGTAAAGGCCCGCACATCCATGTAAAAGGCGGTCACGCGGGCGTCGGGCAGTTGCTCCATGACGACGCTGGCCTGCTTGGCGGTATACATGCAGCACACCCGCGAGCAGTACTCGTTGCCCAGCAGCTTGTCCCGCGATCCGACGCAGTGGATAAAGACCACCTGCTCCGGTTCGCGACCGGTGCCTGGCACCACGATGCGCCCACCGGTTGGACCGTTGTCCGCCGCCAGCCGCTCAAACTCCAGCGCCGAGATCACGCCCGGATAGCGCCCGTAACCGAACTCGGGCTTTTGCGCAGCGTCAAAGGGGTCGTAGCCCGTGGCGACGATGATGGCGCCGATGGCCAGTGTGTGCTCCGTCTCCTCCTGACCGAAATCGACAGCGCCCTCGGGGCAGGCCCGGGCACAGGCTGGGCCGCGCTTCGTAGGTCCCCCTTGGGGAGCATCTCCGTCGCCCGACGGGCACTCGCCAGCCGTGAGCAAGAGGCAATGCGCCGGGTCGACGGTGTAGGTTGGCGGCAGCGCCGCAGGGAAGGGCGTGTAGATGGCCGCCCGCTGGCCCATCCCCGCCTGGAACCGGTCCGGGACCTGACCCGCCAGGACGCAGGCTTCGGCGCACTTGCCGCACGCGGTGCAGCGGTCCGGGTCCACGAAGCGCGGCTTCTGCCGGACGGTCACCTCGAAATTGCCGACATAGCCCTCGACGGCTTGCACCTCGCTGTAGGCCAGCACCTCCAGGTCCGGGTGCTCCATGGCCCGCTGCATCTCAGAGACGACCAGGGCGCCGGCGTCCTCGAGGCGGGGGAAGGTCTTGTTGAGCTGGGCCATCCGCCCGCCGAGGCTGGGCTCTTTTTCCACCAGGTAGGTCCTGTAGCCGGCGTCGGCGATCTCCAGGGCCGCCTCCAGACCGGCGATGCCGCCGCCGATGACCAGGGCCGTCGGGGTGACGTCTACCTGCCTCTCCTCCAACGGTTCCAGCAGGGCGGCCTTGGCCACGGAGCCTGCCACGAGTTCCTTGGCCTTCTGGG
>JAIVWR010000189.1:0-2640 GCA_048636435.1 Acidobacteriota bacterium
CACCTGCTCCAGCTGGTGCTCCGGCATCTGGCCGTGGGCGACGGTGATCTCCGCCTCGGGCACGATCTCCCGCAGATGGCGGGCCACGTAGTCGATGCTCTGCACGCGGTTGTGGACGAAGTAGACCTGGCCGCCGCGGTCGAGCTCGCGGAGGATGGCCTCGCGGATGAGCCGCTCGTCGAACTCCGAGACGTAGGTCTTGATGGGCAGGCGCTGCTCGGGCGGCGTCTCCATCGTGGACATGTCGCGGATGCCGCCCAGGGCCATGTACAGGGTGCGGGGGATAGGCGTCGCCGAGAGAGTCAGCACGCCCACCTCGCGCCGCATCTGCTTCAGGCGCTCCTTGTGAGTCACCCCGAATCGCTGCTCCTCGTCGATGATCACCAGCCCCAGGTTCTTGAACTGCACGTCCTTCTGGATGAGGCGGTGGGTGCCGATGACGATGTCCACCGCCCCCGCGGCGAGGTCGGCCACGACCCGGCGCTGCTCGGCGTCGGAGCGGAAGCGCGATAGCATCTCGACGCGCAGGGGGAAGCCGGCCAGCCGCTGGCTGAAGGTCTGGAAGTGCTGCTGGGCGAGGACGGTGGTGGGCACGAGCACCGCCACCTGCATGCCGTCCAGCACCGCCTTGAAGGCGGCCCGGATGGCCACCTCCGTCTTGCCGTAGCCCACATCGCCGCACACCAGGCGGTCCATGGGCCGCGGCATCTCCATGTCCTGCTTCACCTGACGGACGGCCAGGAGCTGGTCGGGCGTCTCCACGTAGGGGAAGGAGGCCTCCAGCTCCATCTGCCAGGGGGTATCCGCCGAGAAGGCGTGGCCGGGGACTACCTCGCGGGCGGCATAGAGAGCCAGCAGCTCCCTGGCCAGGTCGCCGACGGCGCGACGCACTCGCGTCTTGGTGCGAGCCCATTCCTGGCTGCCCAGGCGAGTGAGGCTGGGGGTATGGTCACCTGAGCCGACATAGCGGCTCACTCGGTCTAGCTGGTCGATAGGCACGAACAGCCGGTCGCCGGCGGCGTAGTGCAGCTCCAGGTATTCGCGCTCATGGCCGTCGAAGGTCAGGCGCACCAGCCCGACGAATCGGGCGATGCCGTGCTCCACGTGCACCACGTGGTCGCCCGGTGCCAGCTCGGCCAGGAAGGCCTGACGGTCGATCCCCCGCCGAGGGAGGGCGCGCCGCTGCTTGGTGAAGCCGAAGATCTCCGTATCGGTGAGGAGGGTGAGGTCGTAGGAGTCGACGGCCAGACGCCAGCCGCCGGGCAGCGAGCCCTGGATGAGGGCCAGCGCGCCCGGCTCGATAGGCGACACGACCTCACTGCTGGGCGTCGCCACGACGTCCTGCTCGCCGAGCAGGTCAGACAATCGAGGAGCCTGCTGGGAGACGATGACGAAGCTCTTGCCCTGGCGCAGGCCTGCCAGGGCCTCGCTGATGACCGTGCGCAGGCGGCCGCCGTAGGCGGGGGCGGGCAGGAAGGGCGGACGCAGGGAGCCATCGCCTTCGCCGCTGGCCCAGCGGGATAGGTCGATGCGCTGCCAGCGGTCCTGCAGATGGGGCGCTAGCTCCCGCCAGGTGAGATGGGGCAGGGGCAGGCCGACGGGCAGCTCGCCTTTCTCCTCGAGCTCGGCTCGCACCTCCTGGGCCTGGGCCTCCAGTTCGTCCAGAGCGGCCGCGAGGTCGGAGGGCTCGTCGCAGACGACGATGGCCTCGGTCGGCAGGAAGTCCAAGAGGGCTCCCTGAGCGAGGAAGGGGACGTAGAAGGCGTCGCCGCTGAAGGAGGCAGCCGCCGCCAGGGACGATAGCTCCTCCTGAAAGCGGTCGGCCACCCCCGGCAGGCAACGGGCGAAGTCCAGACGCTTTCGCAGCTCCTCCAGCCCCGTCGGTGGCAGGAGCACCTCCCGCGCCGGGCCGATGGCCAGCGCGTCCAGAGGCGAGACGGACCGCTGGCTGGCGGGGTCGAACAGGCGCAGGCTCTCCACGCGGTTGCCCAGCAGCTCGATGCGCAGGGGCATGTCGCTGGTGGGGGGAAAGACGTCGATGATGCCGCCGCGACGGCTAGCCTGGCCGGCCTCGTCCACCAGCGGCAGGAAGCGATATCCCAGGAGAGCAAGATGACGCAGGAGAGACTCCGGCTCCAGAGGCGAGCCCACGCCGACCGTGACCACCGCCTCGGCCTGAGCCTGGGGCGATAGCGTGCGCTGGGCCACGGCCTGGCCGGAGGCGACAACGATAGGAGCTGACCCATCGCCGGCTGCTGAGAGGAGCGCCAGCACCCGCAGGCGGTCGCGCACCGCCTCCGGGTCGGGCGCCAGGCGCTCGTACGGCAGGGGGTCGCGCTCAGGGAAGAGGAATATGCGGCCCTCGTCCCCGAGCCAGGCGGCTAGCTCCTCGACGAGGGCGCGAGCGCGGTCGGGCCGAGGGGCCAGCACCAGGATGGGGCACGATAGGCCCTGGGCCAGGGCAGCGATTGTCGCCGCCTTGGCCCCGTCGCTCACCCCCAGCACCAGGCGTCGCGGCGAGCCCCGTTCGAGGGCCGCCAGGGCGTCGCCGAGGGCGCTGGTGGAGCGTATCAGCGGCAGCAGGCCGGAGAGCTTCATTGCCAAACGCCTCTAAGGGCTGGTCGCTTCGACCAGCCCCTC
>JAIVWR010000190.1:0-2627 GCA_048636435.1 Acidobacteriota bacterium
GCGCGAGAGCCAGATCCTCACGGCTGTGGGTGAGGGCCGAGGCCGGCTGGAAACCATGCTGGCCGACATCTACCCTGAGCTCGACAGGCGCCTCCTGGGCATGGCCCGCGTTCAGCTCCTCGCCCACCTCCACAAGCTTCAGAGCGAGGGGAAGATCGCCCGCCGCGACGAGGCCACCGGCGCCCTCTACGTTCTTCCCTAGACTGGGACGCACCGTCAAACGTATAGTAAGATACCCTCAGATTCGGGGGGATTCTTTCCTTGGCCAAGAAGAGATCGTCCATCGAGCTGCCCCTGGCGGGCATCCTGCCCCTCACCTCGGCGGTCAACGACGAGGGCCATCTGACCATCGCCGGCTGCGACGCCCTCGATCTGGCCCGCGAGTTCGGCACGCCCCTCTACGTCTTCGACGAGGACACCCTGCGCCACAAGTGCCGCGAGTTCCGCTCGGAGTTCCGCAGCCGCCACGCCGATACCGGCGTCAGCTACGCCGCCAAGGCCTACCTGGGCCGAGCCCTCGCTGCCCTCCTGGCCGAGGAGGAGATGGACCTCGAGGTGGTCTCCGGCGGCGAGCTCGCCATCGCCCGCTCGGTCGACTTCCCGCCCCAGCGCATCTACTTCCACGGCAACAACAAGTCGGAGGAGGAGCTGCGCGAGGCCCTGGACTATGGCATCGGCCGGGTGGTGGTCGACAACCTGTACGAGCTGGAGCTGCTGAACCGCGTGGCGCTGGATGTCGGCAAGCGCCAGCCCATCCTCCTGCGCCTGTCGCCCAACGTCGACCCCCATACCCACCGCCACACCACTACCGGCGTCCTCGATAGCAAGTTCGGCTTTCCCATGGTCACCGGCCAGGCGGAGGCGGCCGTGAAGCAGGCCCTGGGCCTGCCGGCCGTCGAGCTCGTCGGGCTGCACGTGCATCTCGGTTCGCCCATCTTTCACCTCGAGCCCTATCAGGAGGCCGTCGACCTGCTGATGGCCTTCGCCGCCCAGATGAGCGAGCGGCACGGCTTCCGCCTGGGAGAGCTTAGCCCCGGCGGCGGCTTCGCCATCCAGTACCTGGAGGACATTCCCGCGCCGTCAATGGCCGAGTACGCGGCGGCCATCGTCTCCGCCCTGCTCGAGGCCTGTCGGGCCCGCTCCCTGCCCCCGCCCAGGCTTGTCGTGGAGCCGGGGCGGGCCATCGTCGCTCAGGCCTGCCTCGCCCTGTACACGGTCGGTGCCAGCAAGGAGATCCCCGGCGTGCGCACCTACGTGGCCGTCGACGGCGGCATGGGCGATAACATCCGCCCTGCTCTCTACAGCGCTCGCTACTCAGCCCTGGTGGCCAACAAGGTCGGCGACTCGCCACGCCAGCGGGTCACCATCGCCGGCAAGTTCTGTGAGTCGGGCGATGTCCTCGTTCGCGATGCCGACCTGCCCCGCCTGGAAGCGGGCGACCTGCTGGCCGTGGCTGCCGCTGGCGCCTACTGCCTGCCCATGGCCAGCAACTACAACGCCTTTCTCCGCCCCGCCATCGTCATGGTGAAGGACGGCGCCGCCCGCCTGATCCGTCGCCGCGAGACCTACGAAGACCTGATGCGATGCGACGTTCACCCTCCCGAGAGCTAGGCGCTCCCGTGTGGCAGACCGTTGGGCAGGACAGGGCGGTGGCTGCCCTCCAGCGCGGCCTGGCCCAGAATAGGCGGGCCCACGCCTACCTCTTCGTGGGGCCGCCCCACGTGGGCAAGGGCACCCTCGCCCTCGAGCTGGCCCAGGCCCTCAACTGTGACGGGCCCGAGCCGCCCTGCCAGGAATGCTCCTCCTGCCGCCGCATCGCCGCCGGCATCCACGCCGACGTGCAGGTGGTGCGTGTGGAGGCAAGCGATGGCGGCGTCCACAAGGACATCAGCATCGACCAAATACGGGAGGTGGGGCGGACGGTGAGCCTCCGCGCCTTCGAGGGGCGCTGCCGCGTGGTCATCATCGACCCGGCCGATGCCATGAACGAGGCGGCCCAGAACGCCTTCCTCAAGACCCTCGAGGAGCCGCCCCCCGACGTCGTCTTCGTCCTCATCACCTCGCGCCCCCAGGCCCTGCGAGCCACCATCCGCTCCCGCTGCCAGCGGCTGGACCTTGCGCCTCTGCCCGTTCCCCAGCTCGAGGAGGCCCTGCGCCAGCGGTGGGAGGTAGCTCCTCGCCAGGCTCAGCTCCTCGCTCGCCTGTCGCGTGGCCGCCTGGGCTGGGCCGTCGCTGCCCACCAGGATGAGGAGATGATGCGCGTCCGCCACGAGGCCCTCATGGACATCCGCGCTCTCCCCCAGCGCACCATCCAGGAGCGATTCGCCTACGCCTCCGAGGTGGCCGGCCGCTTCTCTCGCGACCGGACGACCGTCCTCGCTGTCCTCGACCTCTGGCGCGAGTGGTGGCGCGACATCCTCCTGCTGTCCACCGACTGCCAGGACGCCATCACCAACCTTGACCTGACCGATATCCTGAAGGCCGAGGCCTCGCGCTACGATGCCGCCCAGGTGGTCGCCGTCCTCCGTTCGTTGGCTGCCACCAAGCGCCACCTGGAGGAGAATGTCAACCCCCGCCTGGCCCTGGAGGTCCTCATGCTGGACCTGCCGCCACCCCGCTAGGTTCGC
>JAIVWR010000191.1:0-2601 GCA_048636435.1 Acidobacteriota bacterium
GTCGCCGTCGGCGTTGGGGTAGCGGTGGGCGCCAGGATCTCCTCGACCTTCGCTCGCCCCTCCCCCGCTATCCTTATTATCTCGTCCAGGTCGTCGGCCGCCTCGGGCGACACGCTCTCCTTCACCTCGCTGAGGACCTGTTCCTGATCGGCAAGCAACTCGCCGATCTGCGACACGTCCTCCGGCTCCAGCGCCTCGGGCTGATCAAGGCTGTCCACCAGCACAGTCATGCCCTCCTTCAACTCCTCGATGGCGGCCGGCTCGACAGCACCGCTATCCGCCCCCGCGCGAATTATCTCCAGATTGGCCTGGACCTCCGCCACCTGCTGCTGGATATCACTCACCACGGGCGCTGGCGTGCTGATCGGCACTATCTTGACCATGCCGGTGGATGGCTCTTGAGAGCCACCGCCGCCGCCCAACGCGAGCACGCCCGCCCAGGCCGCGAAGGCTACCAGAGCAGCGCTGCCCAGAGCCGCTGGCGCCCAGCGCCAGAAGGGCCTCACCGGCCGCGCGACCAGTCGCGTCTCGCGGCGGCGGGCCATCGCGCCCAGGAAGCGCTCGCGGGCCGCCTGCGCGTACAGCGGTGAGGGATCGACGGCATAGCCGTCCTGCAGCCTGCGCGCGGTATGCAGCAGAGGCTCCAGCTCGGCCGCCAGCTCCGGATAGAGCGCCAGGCACTCTTCCACCGTGCTCTGGCCTCTCGCCAGCGCCGCCAGGCACTCCTCCAGCGTTTCCTCAAGCCTTCTCTTCATGACCTTCCGGTTTCTTCTCTACCAGCAGCTCTCTCAGCTTCACGATCGCCTTGTGCTGTATGACCTTTACGTTGCCCCCGCTCTTGCCCAGGGCCCGCGCCGTCTCCGCCACCGACAGCCCCGCTCCGAACCGGAGGGCGATCACCTTCCGCTGGGCATCTGGCAAGTTGAGGGTCGCCTCCATCACCTCGTCCAGGGCCAGGCGGGCCTCCACCGCCTCCTCCGGCCCCTGCGTGTTCACCGGCAGGCTGGGTGACAGCGGGGAGAGTCTCCCCCTGGCGCCATCCCGCCGTTGATGACTAACGACGGCGTTGTGAGCGATGCGAAAGAGCCAAGCCGAGAAAGGCACCTGCCGCCACTCGAATCGCTCCAGCGCATCCAAGACACGGATGAACACCTCTTCCGCCAGGTCCTCCGCGTCACTCACATTACCCGTGCGAACCAGCATGTAACGGTAGACGCGCGGGAAATATTTATTGTATAGCTCGGCGATGGCTCCTTCATCGCCGACCCTGGCGGCGTCCACCAACGGACGCTCACCTTGGGCCTCAGAGCGAGGGTACAAGGGCTGGCACCTCCAGTGCCCGGCGCCTTCGACGGCCAGGCTGGCTACCCCGCCATCATACCCCATATTACCGCCACTGTGTAGAACGCCCGTCCCTGCAATACGGTTAACCTTCCAAGCATTTCCCCGCCGCCCGGAGCAGGCACAGCCGCCGCGAGCCACCCCTCGGCGGGGGCTGGTTAACCTTTGCTGACCCTGGGGCGTTTTAAACAATTGACAGGCAGTGCATAATTTCTGCCCCAGACGGTTGACAGAGCGAGGGTGGTTGTTTAGAGTCAGGCACTGATGGATTGAGGATGGTGGTGGCAGCGGAGGTGTCGTTGAAGGCCTGGCGGAAGGAAATCTCAGAGTAAGGCATCGAATGACCGAACCGACAGCGTGGCTCATCTCCCCCTTGGGGGAGCGGAGTCACAGGCAAATCGGCGGGAATAAGAAGAGAGGAAGCGGACTGGCTGCGCTATGCGGTACGCGCGAGGGCGGCTGGTCTATTCTTGTGTGTGCTCTTGTTAGCACATTCGTGAAAGTGGGGTGAGCTATGAGTAAGCTCTTCAGCAGCCACAAGCGCTTCATCGGCCTAGGGCTGATGAGCACGCTTGTTATAGCGCTGGCTGTCCTGGGCACCCTGTGGGGGTTCAACCAGAGGGCCAGCGCCGCGCCCGACGTGACGCTGGTGCACGTCGAGCCCAGCGGCGCCGACTATACGGGCAACCCGTACTGCCCTGACACCGACTGGACCGGTGGCAAGAACGAGCCGGTGGTCAACGCCTGGTGCGCGGTGACGCGGTTCGACAACGGCGTGACGGGCGTGATCAAGGGCAACTACCACACGGGCGGGCGCGTGCACAAGTTCGAGATCCACGGCCCGGGCGTCAGCGCGTACATCAACCTGGGCTTCGGTCCGGCGGGCGCGGACGCGACGATCCTGCCGCACAAGGGCAAGGCGCAGTACTCGCTGCCCGCCCGGGGCGAAGGGGGCGAGGAGATCGTCCGGATCGACGGCAAGGAGCTGGCGGGCGGCGGCGGGTTCCACAAGTACTACGGCTTCTGGCAGGAGGACCGCCACTTCATCGACTGCGTCCGGTCGGGCAGGCAGCCGGAGACGAACATCCACGACGCGGTCGAGTCGTTCCGCTGGGTCGAGCAGATCGCGGCGTCGGGGATCTGAATCGTCCTTGACCCTTGGCGGGGCGTCTGCGAAACTACCGTAGGATGCGGCCCGCGAGTATCACAGCGAAGAAGCGGGGACGCATGGCTTCAGGAGCCCGCACCATGAAAGGTGTC
>JAIVWR010000192.1:0-2572 GCA_048636435.1 Acidobacteriota bacterium
CAAGTTCGGCCTGGCTGTGACCGGCGTGGTGCATCCCGACCGGGTGGTGCGCAACAGCACGGCCCGCCCCGGCGACGTCTTGGTGCTAACCAAGCCGCTGGGCACGGGCATTATCTCCACCGCGGTCAAGCGGGGCCTGGCTGACGAGGCCGCTGCGCGGGAGGCCGCCGAGCTGATGGCCACCCTGAACCGCGCCGCCGCCGAGGCGATGGTCGAAGCAGGAGCGCACGCGGCGACCGACGTCACGGGATTCGGGCTCGTCGGCCACGCGGCGGAGATGGCGGAGGGAAGCGACGTCACCCTCGAGATCGAGATGGCGAGCGTGCCGCTCATCGACGGGGCGCTCAAGGCGGTGCGGGACGGGCTCATTCCCGCCGGCCTCGCCAACAACAGAGAGTACTACCGGTCGTACGTTGCGACCTCGTCCGGCATCGACAGCTACCTGGCGGAGCTGCGGACACTGGACGAGGAGGTGGCAGCAGCCATCGACTCCATCCCCCCCGAGAGGCGCAAGCTAGTGACCTTCCACGATGCCTTCCCTTACCTGGCCCGCCGCTACGGCCTGGAGGTGGTAGCCGTCGTGGTGGCCAGCCCCGGCAAGGAGCCCAGCGCCAAGGACGTGGCCAACCTGGTGGACGCCATCGCTGCGGAGGACGTGCCCGCCGTATTCAAGGAGCCTCAGTTGAACGCCCGCATATTGGAGCTGGCAGCCGACGACGCCGGTGTGGAGGTCTGCACCCTTCATAGCGCTGCTCTGGACAAGAAGGTCAACACGTACGTGAAGCTGATGCGCTTCAACGCCAAGGAACTGACGCGCTGCCTGGGCTAGAGATCATGGCTAGAGTTGATACCGGCCAGCTAGACACGAAGGAGGAAGGCTTCCGCCCGGCCATCGAGGTGAGCGACCTCTGGGCGGGATATGACGGCCAGACTGCTCTGGAGGGCATCACCCTGACCATCGAGGAGGGCTGTCTGGCCGGCCTGGTAGGGCCCAACGGCTCCGGCAAGTCCACCCTCCTGCGGGTCATCCTCGGCCTCCACCGGCACTGGCGGGGCGAGGTTCGCCTGTTCGGCCAGAAGGCCGACCGCGCCCGCCGCCTCCTAGGCTACATGCCCCAGGTAGAGCTAGTGGACTGGGACTTCCCGGTCAGTGTCTTCGACGTAGTGATGATGGGCCGCTACGGACGCCTGGGCCTTCTGCGGCGCCCCGGCCGACGGGATCACGAGGTCGTCTGGCGCTCTCTGGAGCAGGTACACATGACCGACCTAGCCCAACGCCAGATCGGCGAGCTATCGGCGGGCCAGCAGCGGCGCGTCCTCATCGCCCGCACCCTGTCCCAGGAGCCACGCATTCTTCTTCTGGACGAGCCCTTCACTGGCCTCGACGCCGCCGCCCAGCACGACCTTCTCGACCTGTTCAACGAGGTGCGAGCGGCAGGCAAGACCCTACTAGTGGCAACCCACGACCTTTCATGCGTAGCCGCCGCCTTTGACCATGCTGCCTGCCTCAACCGCAAGATCATCGCCTTCGGCGAGCCGCGCACCATCTTCACCGAGGAGATCCTCAACGCCACCTTCCAGACCCACCTCCTTCTGGTGAATGTGGAGGGCAAAACCTATGTCAGCTATCAGTGACCTGACCGCCTACCTGACAGACCCCTGGGAGTCCCAGTTCATGGTGCGCAGCCTGTTAGCGCTGGTCATGGTTAGCGTCGTATGTGCTGTCATGGGCTCCTTCGTCGTGGTCAAGGGCATGGCCTTCATCGGCGACGCCCTGGCCCACGCCTCCTTTGGCGGTGTGGCCGTTGCCTTCGTCCTCGGGGTCAGCATCTACCTGGGCGCGGCCGTCGCCGCCATCCTCACATCCCTGGGCATCGTCTTTGTCAGCCGCCGCGCCGGCCTGCGATTCGATACCGCCATCGGCGTTCTCTTTGTGGGCGCCTTCGCCCTGGGCATCCTGATCGTCAGCCGCCAGGAGGGCTACATCGTCGACCTCTTCAGCTTCGTCTTCGGCAACGTGCTGGGCGTAGGCCAGGACGACCTCCTCCTCATCGCCGCCGTCGGGGCGGCCGTGCTAGTGTTGGTGGCCCTCTTCTACAAGGAGCTCTTGTTCACCGCCTACGACCCGGCCATGGCCGCCGCCTCCGGTCTGCCGGTGGCGGCCATGCAGTATGGACTGCTGGGCCTTATCGCCCTGAGCATTGTCATCTCTCTCAAGGCAGTGGGCATCGTACTCGTGGTCGCCATGCTCGTGACCCCGGCTGCCACCGCCCAGCTCCTCGTTCGCCGCCTCCATCTGATAATGGTAGTGGGCGCCGGCATAGGGGTTGTGTCGTCCGTGGTTGGCCTCTATCTTTCCTATCATGCCGATGTGGCCGCCAGCGCCGCCGTCGTGCTGACGGCAACCGTGCTTTTCCTGATGACCTTCCTCTTCTCCCCGCGGCGGGGGATCATCGGCTTGCGGCAGCCGTCGATTCTGACGAAGCCCGAAGAAGGCTACGGCAGCCCCAGATAAGAACAGGCGCACCCTTCGAAGGACATGACTCCCCGCAGAGACGGGTGGAGTCGCCCC
>JAIVWR010000193.1:0-2571 GCA_048636435.1 Acidobacteriota bacterium
AGGCGATGGCAGGGGGAATGCCCCTGCCTTTCTTGCTCTACGGGGTCGCTATCAGGGGAAGCGGAAGGTTGCGAAGTCCTGAGCGACGAGCACGCCTTCCAGGCCGCTGACGTCGGGCTCTGCCTCCAGGTGGGTGAGGATGATAGTGGTGGACGACGGCAGTCGCCTTCTCACCTCTGGCACATCGGCAAAGTTCAGGTGATAGAGCCCTTTGCTTTCGCTATAGTTGCAGTCCAGCACCAGCACGTCCGCCCCTTCCGCCAGAGCGAAGAGCTCGTCACAGAGCTCTGTATCGCCCGAGTAGGCGACCACCTTATCGGCCAAGCGCAGCCTGTAACCGAAGGCGGCCAGCGCTTCGCCAGCGTGCTCCATGGGGAAGGCCTGGAAAGAGAGGTCGTCCACCGTCTGCTGCCGGCCCGCCTCAGCCTCCAGGTAGCAGCGCTGATAGCCGACGTCGGCGTGCGTGAGGTTGGGGAAGGCCATCTCGGCCACCGCTTCAATCAGCTTCTCAACGCCAGGCGGGCCCACGATGTATAGGTTGTCTCGTCGCGGCGTCATGTGAAGGTACTCAAGAAAGAGAAAGGGCAGCCCCAGGAAGTGGTCGCCGTGAAAGTGGCTGATGAAGACGGTGCAGATGTCGGTTGGGGGAACACCCAGGCGCTTCAGGTGAGGGAGAAGAGTGGGGGGCGCGTCGAGCAGGTAGCGGCCGTTGAGCAGGAACGAGCTCCAGTAGCGCCCGTCGGGGGTGAAAGCATTGCCTGAACCCAAAAACGAAAGCTCTAGCATGAGATGTGTCCTTCTCCCTTTTAGCCCTGCGCATCCAGGAAAGGGCTGAGCCCCAACTTTGCAGGACTCAGCTCTCCCGCGAACTATTCGCGCTGTCTGCGGTGCCTATTCCTTAAAGGGCGCTGGTTGTGCAGCCCTCGTGGCGTTCCTTTCTCGACGGGCCTAGTCTCTGCGGCCGAAAATGGCCACGGAGCAAGTAAACGACCCTGGTCGGCCGCCCAGGTTGTGGGTCAGGCCGATGTCCGCCTTCTTCAGCTGGCGCTCGGGCGGGCCGGGGGCCTTGCCCTGCATCTGCTTGTAGATCTCGTAGATCATGCGCAGCCCGCTGGCGCCAATGGGGTGGCCAAAGCACTTGAGGCCACCGTCCGGATTGATCGGCAGGTCACCCTCCAGGGTGAAGGCGCCCGACTCCACGTCTTCCTTAGCCTTGCCCCTGGAGCTGAAGCCCATGTCCTCGTAGATGATCAGCTCAGTGATGGTAAAACAGTCGTGGACCACGGCCAGGTCTATCTCCTGGCGGGGGTTCGTGATACCCGCCTCATCATAGGCCTGCCGTGCAGCAGCGAGGTTCTCAGGGAAGTGGACGAAGTCGTAGTCGTCCCTGAGCATCCCCTGCCTACCGCCCACGGCGAGGCCCAAGCCCTTCACCAGCACATAGTCGTCCCGCATCTTGCGGGCGTTCTCCGGCGTGGTGATGATGGCAGCAGAGGCGCCGTCGCTGACCCCGCAGCAATCGAAGAGGCCCAGGGGCCAGGCGATCATAGGGGCCTTCAACACCTGCTCCAGCGTTATCTCTCGGCGCAGGTGAGCCTTGGGGTGGAGGGCACCATTGTGGTGATTCTTCACCGCTATCTGACCCAGGACGCGCTTGCCCTCATCGTAGGACAGGCCATAGGTGTGGAAGTAGCTGGTGGCCGCCAGGGCGAACTGGACCGGTGGCGGACTGGGCGGCTCCACGCCCGATCCCGACTGTACGCCAGTGGCAAGGCCAGCGAACCCTGAGTCCTTCAGCTTCTCCACCCCCACCGCCAGGACAATGTCGTAGATGCCGGCGGCTACGGCGTAGCAGGCGTTCCTGAAAGCGTCGGTGGCGGTGGCGCAGGCGTTCTCCACGCGCGTAATGGGAATGTAGTCCAGCTTCAGGGCCTCGGCCGCTGGCTGGCCGGTGTTGAAGCTGGCGACGGTGCCAAGCCAGGCCGCCTGGATATCCTTGGGCCCCAGACCAGCGTCCTCATAAGCCTCGTAGCAAGCCTCCACCATCAGGTCGAGGCCGCTGGCATCCCAGCGCTCCCCGAACTTGGTGCAACCCATTCCAACTATGGCAACTCTGTCCTTAATACCTTCTGTCATTGCCGTCCCCTCGAAGCTAGGCCCTCACCGGCGTTGATTTCCAGTGGTAGTTGTGAATACCGCCTGCGGATCGTATCTTGCGGAAGCTCATCTCCACCGGCATACCTATGCTTAGCTCAGTAATCTCCCGGTCGGTCATCATGGAGAGCATGCGACCGCCCCCCTCAAAGTTTATCACCGCTATCACCAAAGGGACATCGGTGGTGCCTGAGATGTAATCCATCGCGTAGGTAAACACGGTCGCTGGCTTGTCGGAGAGGCGGACATTGTCCATCTCATCCTTGGCGTGGCACTCCACGCAGACGCGCTGGGGGGGGAACTGCACGTAGCCGCATTTCCTGCACTTGGAGCCGTAGAGCTGGATGACCCGATCGGTCTCGCGCCAAAGGGCCGAGGCGGACGGGCCACCGGCTGTCGGCCGGCGCACTCCGGCCA
>JAIVWR010000194.1:0-2568 GCA_048636435.1 Acidobacteriota bacterium
CTCGCAACCCAAGATGGCCATCGCTGCCGGCGGGGGAGCTGTCCTGAGCGCTGAAAACCGACAGCTCATGGCCGACGGGGGCTTCATCGTCTGCCTCGAGGCTAGACCAGAGACCATCCTGGCGCGCCTGCGGCCGCAGCTAGATAGCGACCCGGTTGCCCGCCCCCTTCTGGCCACAGCGGACCCTCTCGGCCGCATTCGTGAGCTGAAGAGCTTCCGCCAGCCCTACTACGCCCTGGCCGACCACACCGTCCACACCGACGGCCTCACCATGGAGCAAGTGGCCGCCGAGGTCGTCCACGCCTGGCGGCAGCTGTCTGCGACCGTTCTCGAACACGAAGGGAGGGTGGCCGCCCTGGCGGCCGCTCCCTCGGCGCGCGAGGCGGACGCTCCCTACTGTCAGCCGGCGGGAGCGACCTGTGTGGTACGGACCAGTAGCGCCACATACCCCGTGTTCGTCTCCTGGGGTGCCCTTCCGGACCTGGGCCGGCGCATGGCCGATGCCGGGCTCGCTGGCCGCGCCTATCTCATCAGCGACAGCATGGTACACGCCCGCTGGGGTGCCGCCGCGAAGGAGGCGCTACGAGAGGGAGGATTCACAGTAGCCTGGCACGTGGTTCCCGCCGGCGAGACCAGCAAGAGCCTGGACACAGCCGCCGCTATCTACGACTGGCTTGTCTCCCAGCGAGCGGAGCGGGGCGAGGCCATCGTCGCCCTGGGCGGCGGCATGGTCTGCGACCTGGCGGGCTTCGTAGCCGCCACCTTCGTGCGCGGCCTGCCCCTGGTTCACGTGCCCACCAGCCTCCTGGCCATGATGGACGCCGCCATCGGCGGCAAGGTGGCCGTCAACCAGAAGGAGGGCAAGAACCTCATCGGCGCGTTCTATCAGCCCCGCCTGGTCCTCGCCGACGTATCGATCCTCCAGAGCCTGCCACCGCGAGAGCTTACCGCTGGCTGGGCAGAGGTCATCAAGCACGCCCTGATCATGGACGAGGAGCTTCTGCGCCTGCTGGAGGAGAACGCCGACGCCATCGTGAGCCTGGAGCCAGCGGTGACCACCGCGGTTATCAGCGGCAGCATAGCCCTCAAGGCGGCGGTGGTCAGCGAGGACGAACGGGAGGAGACAGGCCGACGCACCATTCTCAACTACGGCCACACCATCGGCCACGGCCTGGAGGCGGCCGCCGAATACACCGGCATGCTCCACGGCGAGGCGGTGGCTGTCGGCATGGCCGGCGCCGCCCGCATCGCCCATCGCCTGGGCCTGCTTCCGCCCGAAGTAGCCGAGCGGCAGGACGCCCTCATCGCCAGGTTCGGCCTGCCCCTACGAGCCAGCGGCGTCGATCCCGCGAAGGTGCTGGCAGCCACGGCCCTGGACAAGAAGGTCAAGGGCGGCGCCATCCGCTGGGTGCTGCTGGAAGGCATCGGGCGGCCGGTCATCCGCCACGATGTGCCGCCTGAGCTGGCCGAAGAGGTCGTGCGCGAGCTGCTGTCAGCATAGGACCATGAGCGAAGCTCGTGAGTCCCCCACAGCCATCGTTTCGCTGCATGCCATCGTGAGGGGCCGCGTCCAGGGCGTGAACTTCCGCGACTTCGTTTACAGGCGCGCGATATCGCTGGGTCTGACGGGCTACGTGCGCAACCTTCCAGGCATGCCCTCGGTGGAGGTGGTGGCGGAGGGCCAGCGGGAACGCCTAGAGCTGCTCGTTGAACACCTCAGACAAGGGCCGCGCGGCGCATGGGTGGACAGCGTCGACGCACAGTGGGGAGAGGCCAGCGGGCAGTACGCCCGGTTCAGAGTGACGTTCTAGCTCCCTCTGTGGGGCCTCACACAAGACCTGCATGCCCAGGGCGAACACTCACCCGTTATCGACGACGCTGATGCAGTGACCCGAATATGAGGCTTTCCTGAGAAGCCACCACAGGGCGCTCAATGGCCTCCTGAGATCGTTTGAGCGCCTCTGGAGAAGGCAGACGCTTGGGGTTCTTCCGCTTCTTGCCAGCCCGCAATTATCGCTTCCTCCGCCCCGCCGCTCTGGCAGTTGCCAGCGGCCGGTCTTCGCTCGCTGCTTTTCCGGGGGCTCTCAGCCCGTCGCCCCCTCTTCTGACCAACGCCAGGAATGCCTTTGCCACCACGGGATCAAACTGAGTGCCAGCGCCGTCTTCTATCTTGGCCAGGGCTTCCTCCTGGCTCTGAGCCTTCCGATAGGAACGCTGGTGCGTCAGGGCGTCAAACACATCCACCACGCTCAGGATGCGCGCCTCCGGGGGGATATCTTCGCCGGCCAGGCCGTCGGGGTAGCCGGTGCCGTCAAAGCGCTCATGGTGATGCCGAACGATCGGCACCAATTGTTCGAAGCCCTTGACCTGGGAGACAAGGGTAGCCCCAACGATGGGGTGGTCTTTGATGCTGTCGAATTCCCTTTTGGTCAGCTTGCCGGGCTTGTTGAGGATACCCTCGCTGACGGTGATCTTGCCAATGTCGTGCAGAAGGGCGGCGATCCGAATGCCCCTCACCCGTTCGGGAGAAAGTCCCATCTCCTCGGCGAGGGCCGCGGCCCGCTCGCT
>JAIVWR010000195.1:0-2548 GCA_048636435.1 Acidobacteriota bacterium
CGATATGGGCTTCGACATCGTCCATCTGAACATGCACAAGACCTTCAGCACCCCTCACGGCGGCGGCGGCCCTGGATCCGGTCCCGTGGCCGTCAAGGATCATCTGGCGCCCTACCTGCCGACGCCCGTAGTCGGAAAGGAGGACGGCCGCTTCGTCCTGGCCACGCCCGAGCGCAGCATCGGCAGGGTTGGCCTGTTCTATGGGCACTTTGGCGTGCTATTGCGGGCCTACGCCTACCTCCGCGCGCTGGGGGTCGAAGGCCTGCGCCAGGTGAGCGAGAACGCCGTCATCAACGCCAACTATGTCCTGGCGCGCCTGCGGCAGGCCTACCACCTGCCCTACGACCGCCGCTGCATGCACGAGGTGGTCTTCTCGGGGAGCCGCCAGCGGGCGAAGGGTGTGCGCACCTGGGACATCGCCAAGCGCCTCATCGACTACGGCTTTCATCCGCCCACCGTCTACTTCCCCCTCATCGTGGACGAGGCGCTGATGATCGAGCCTACGGAAACGGAGAGCAAAGAGGCCCTGGATGCCTTCTGCGATGCCCTGCTGGCCATCGCCCGCGAGGCCGAGGAGGAGCCGCAGGTGGTGAAGGAAGCGCCTCACACGGCCCCCGTGGGTCGGCTGGACGAGGCCACGGCGGCCCGCCGGCCGGTGCTGCGCTGGCGAAGGGAGGGAGACGATGCGCCGTAGCGGTGTGTCCGTTGTCAAAAGAGCAGCGCTAGCCCTCGCGGTGGGGGTTGCCGCGTCAGCGGCGGCATGCGGAGGCGGTGGGGAAGGAGAGGACGCGACGGCGAGCGTCACCCTGGATCAACTGCCCGAGATGGTTCTGAACTTGGAGGACTTGCCGGCAGGTTATGTTTCGGGCGAAGCCGGCGAGGTGCGTGGTGCGGCAGATATGGGCACTCTGGGAGGCTACACGGCCTACTACTTCCGTCTAGATGAGTCGGGGCAGTTCCAGGGCGAAGCCGCCTGTGTGTGGGCCAGCGTGGCCCTCTACGAAAGCAGCGGTAAAGCGAAGACGGCTCTAGAAGAAGCCGAGCGCCTCTCCGAAGGCCAGCCCGAGAGTGTCAGCATCCCCCCCATAGGTGACGGAAGTGCTGGCCGCTCCCATTTCCCAAGGGGCGTTCCTTACTCCTGTGGCGGAGGAGACGGAGATCAGGCGCTGCACGACGTGGATGCGGAGGTGACTGCCGTCTTGTTCCGCAAAGGCAGGATCGAAGGCTCCATCACCTTCTGGACCCTCAGTCGAGGGACATCGGTCGATACGGCGGTGGAGTGCGCCAGAGAGCAACTCGCCCGCATCGACGCCGCTTTAGGGGAGTAACGCCATGATGCGTAGCGCTGCCAACGGTTTCCGATCGCTGTGGCTGGTCGTGGTCATCGCCGCCGTCCTCTCTCTCGCCGCCTGCGGTGGGGGAGGTGCGGGCGAGGGGCAGTCGCCTACGCCGGCGGACGAGACGGCAGGTGTCGAGCCGGAAGACCTAGACGCGCTGATGCTCCAGGCGGCTGATCTGCCCCAAGGCTTCTCCTACGACGTCACCAGTGAGGTGCTGACTCTGACAGATCTGAGCGACCCTCAGCAGCGAACGGCGGGGCGTCACCTGCGGTCGCTGCTGGAGGAGAGTCTGCAGGGGGAGGGCAAGACCGTCTGCATCGTGAGCGACCTTGAGCTCTACGCGAGCGCCGAGGCTGCCGTCGCCAGATTAGCAGAGGAGTCGCAGACAATAGAGGCGATGGCCGCCGGCCTTCCGGCGGAGCAGGGCGTACCAGAGAAGCTTGATCTGCCCGCCATCGGCGACGAGGCCGCCGGCTTCTTCCTCTCGGCTCCCCGGGTAAGTTTCTGTGGCTGGGAGGCCGTCGAGGCCGAAGTCGTCTCGCTGACGTTTCGAAAGGGTGAACTGCTGGCCGATGTCAGGACCTACACCCTCGGCCAGGGCGCGTCGGCTGACCAAGCCATCGAGCTGGCCAGGAAGCTCCTGGCTCGCATTGAGGCGGGCCTGGGCGAACAATAGACTGGGAGGTCATCATGAGCAATCGCAATGTCTCCGACCTGCACCCTCCTTCTCGCATCCTTCTGGGCGCTGGGCCGTCCAACGTCCATCCCCGGGTCTACCAGGCCATGATGGCGCCGATCCTGGGCCATCTCGACCCTGACTTTCTCCGGATCATGGACGAGACCAAAGACCTCATGCGGGCTGTCTTCCGCACTCAGGCCGAGGAGACGATCGCCGTCTCTGGCACCGGCAGCGCTGGCATGGAGGCGGCGGTCGCCAATCTCATCGAGCCGGGCGAGCGGGCGGTGGTCTGCGTCGCCGGTTTCTTCGGCGACCGCATCGCCGAGATCGCCTCCCGCTATGGCGCGGAGGTGACGCGGGTGGAGGCCGAATGGGGTCGCATCATCGAGCCGGAGGCGGTGGAGGCCGCGCTCAAGGCCGCCGGCCGCACCAAGCTGGTGGCCATCGTCCACGCCGAGACCAGCACTGGCATCCATCAGCCCCTGGAGGATATCGTCCGCCTGACCCACGAGCACGGCGCTCTACTCTT
>JAIVWR010000196.1:0-2483 GCA_048636435.1 Acidobacteriota bacterium
CCCAGACGAGGCCGGGGCACTGAAATATCCGCGTGCACAGACGAGCGCAGCCACAGCTCTCCCCCCGACACTTCTCGCTGTCCACCCGAACCTTGTATGCCGGCTTCTCCTCCTTGGCCCTGACCAAGGCGCACTTTCTCCTGGAAATTAGCACTCGCACTCCGCCATCATCTTGCATCAGGCCAAGGAGCTTGTCGGTGGTGTCCTGGAGGTCAAAGGGGTCCGTCACCTCCACCCGTGTGCCCAGGGAGCGACACAGCCCTTCGAGGTCCACGCTGGGCGCCGGCTCTCCCAGGGCGCTGGCCCCCGTTCCGGGATGGGGCTGGAAACCGGTCATAGCAGTGGCGCTGTTGTCGAGGATGATCAAGGTGAAGTTGGACTGGTTGTAGATCCCGTTGATCAGGGCCGGGATGACGGCATGGAAGAAAGTGGAGTCGCCGCACACTGTCAATACGGGCTGGTCAAAACCGAGCTTGCCCAGCTTGCCAAAGCCGGAGGCCAGGCCAGCGCCGGACCCCATGGACTGGACCGTCTTGAGCTGAAAGAATCCGGTGGGCCCCAGGCCCATCGTATAGCAACCGATGTCCCCAGTGACGAAGCCGCCGCGTCCGTCCAGCTTCAGGGCGTTCTTCACCGACCAGAGGGTGGCCCGGTGGGGGCAGCCGGCGCAGAAGCCGATCATCCTGGTCTGCACCAAGCCTCCGGTCAGCGCTTGCGCCTTCTTGGCGTAGTCGGGGTCCACGGCGACCTTTTCCCGGCCCAGGGCGGGGCTTATGGCGTCCATCACTCGGTTCGGGTCCAGTTCGCCGACGGAGGGCAGGT
Organism: Acidobacteriota bacterium; assembly: GCA_048636435.1. Classification (GTDB taxonomy): domain Bacteria; phylum Chloroflexota; class Dehalococcoidia; order SM23-28-2; family SM23-28-2; genus SM23-28-2. The sequence continues at coordinate 823 of JAIVWR010000196.1, forward strand.
GACCACTCCGCTTGCCGTAGAAGGTCAGGGGGCCCAGGGCGGAGAAGGTATCGCCGACCAGCTCTTTGAGGTTGCCCTCCAGGAAGGGGTCGACCTCCTCCACGACCAGCACCTTATCGGTTCGGGCCAGGTGCTGCTGCACCAGCTTCTCGGGCAGGGGCCAGGTGGTGCCGAGCTTCAGAATGCCCACAGAGTCTTCCAGGCCGAGGGCGTTCACCGCCTCCAAGGAGTAGTGCCAGCCGCTGCCGCAGGTAACTATCAGCAACTCCGGCCACTTGGGGCCGGTGTACCAGTTGAAGGGTGACGACTCGAATATCTCCCTCGCCTTGTTGACCTTCTGGTGCAGGAGGCCATGCTTGAGGGGAACGAACAGGGGGGTAAACTGGCCGAGCATTGTGGGTGCGAACTTCGCCTCTCTGGTGGGGGGCATTGGCTCCCCGAGGCGCACGTCCCCGCGGGCGTGGGAGACCCGCGTTACGCTCCTGACCAGGCACACATTCTTGATCTCTTCCGATAGTTCGAAAGCCCACTTGGTCATCTCCTTGGCCTCCTGAGAGTTGGAGGGCTCAAGGAGGGGGAGCTCAGCCCACTTAGCGACGGGCCGCGTGTCCTGCTCGTTGGTGCTGGACAAGCCGGAGGGGTCGTCGCAGACCACCAGTACCAGGCCACCGACGGTTCCCGTGAGGTTGAGGTTCATCAGGAAATCGGAGGCGACGTTGAGGCCGTTCTGCTTCATGGCCACGATAGCCCGCACGCCGGCAAAGGAGGCTGCCGCGGCGGTCTCCAGGGCCACCTTCTCGTTCACGGACCACTCGACGTAGATGTCCGTCTCGTTGGCCACCTCGGCCAGGCTGCCGATGATCTCAGAGGAAGGGTTGCCGGGATAGGCGCTGGCGAATCCCAGGCCCGCCTCCAGCGCACCGCGGGCGATGGCCTCGTTGCCCATCAGAAGCTGGCTGGCACCCGCCTCGTATGCTATGATGCTCGTCATCTCGGCAACCCCTTTCGAGCGTCAGGCCCGTGTGTCATGCTGAGTGCCATTGCTATGATAGAAGCCTCTTCACGGCCTCGCTGGTCAGCTTAAGGTACAGCAGGTCCTCATCGCTGCCGGTGGTCTCGACGATCTTCTCCAACCCCCGCTTCTTCTTGGCAAGGGAGGCCTCTTTGAGGTGGGCGAGATTCTGCTCTGGCAGCGGGTCTGTCTCGATGACCCCCTTGGCTCGGGCCGCTTCCACCAGCTCGCTGCCGGCATCGCTCCTGACGATGAGCGTGTTCCAGCCCTCGACCCCTTCGGCAGCGCCGACCGAGACGTCGGCGAACTCCGCCGTCAAGTCGATGCAGACATCGCAGGTTGGCCTGACGAAAGGGCGCACGTCGTCGAGAGAGATGTCAATACGATCGGAGTTGGTGAAGACCTGGAATAGGTTGGCCGGCGGAGGAGGGATATCGAACTTGACTATCTGGTTGAGGGGCACTTTGTCCGCCAGGAAGCGGGCAAGGCCCTCGTAGCGAAGGGCCCAGGTGCAGAAGAGGCCGATGACCAGCTTGAGCTTGTCGATGTTGTTGTGGTTCTCCAGCGGCGAGGCCCTCATCTTGGCCAGGGCGAGCGCCTGGCAGGGGATTCCCACCACGCCGATGCTCTGGGCGTCCCCTTCCGACTG
>JAIVWR010000197.1:0-2454 GCA_048636435.1 Acidobacteriota bacterium
TCTGGGGGCACCCTCCCGCTACGCTGTGAAGAGAGTCTTCTCGCGGGCCAGCGGCGAGATAGCGGCCGTCTCCAGCACCGATCGGCTGTCCTTTATTGCCGGCCGCTACGTGGGCAAGGACGACCCGGTGTGCGTGGTGCGCTCTCAGGGGGACTTCCCCGCCGTGGGCGAGGTTCTGGACCCGTTCAGCATACCGTTTATGGTCGAGGGCTGGATGCGGGGCTCCCACCACGGCCCCTGGATGCCGGTGGGCCTCAAGGACGCCCACCCCACCCGCTTCGATGGGCCGCCGCGAATCGTGGCCCTGGGCTTCCAGTTGGCCAACGGCAAGCTGGTGGGCCCCAGGGACATGTTCGATGACCCCAGCTACGATCACACCCGCCAGAAGGCCAACGAGATAGCCGACTACCTGCGCGCGCACGGCCCGTTCGAGCCGCACCGCCTGCCGCTGGAGGAGATGGAGTACACCACCATGCCGTCCATCGCCAAGAAGCTGGCAGATCGCTGGGAGCCGCTGGACTAGCTGGTGCCCAAGCTTCTCCTCGCCACCAATAACCCCGGCAAGGTCGCCGAGTACCGCCAGCTTCTGGCCGACTGCGGCTGGGAGCTGGTGACACCGGGCGAGCTGGGCCTGAGCCTGGCGGCCGAGGAGACTGGCGATACGTACGAAGAAAATGCTACACTGAAGGCGCTGGAGGCCGCTCAGGTGAGCGGCCTTCACGCCCTGGCCGATGACTCCGGCCTGGAGGTAGACGCCCTGGGAGGCGAGCCGGGGCCACGGGCGGCCCGCTTCGGCGGCGAGGGGACCACCTATCAGGAGAAGATGTCGCTCCTCCTGGAGCACCTCCAGGGGGTGCCGCCCCCGCAGCGGGGTTGTCGGTTCGTTTGCGTCATTGCGATAGCCGATCCCAAAGGCGGGGTGCGGCTGTGTCGGGGGAGTTGCCCGGGCCTGGTGGCCGAGGCTCCCCAAGGGGAAAGCGGGTTCGGCTATGACCCCGTCTTCTACCTGCGGGAGCGGGGCCTGACCATGGCCCAGCTATCGGCGGAGGAGAAGAACGCCATCAGCCATCGCGGGCGGGCGGCCCAGAAAGCCCGCCAAGTACTGAAAGAACTGCTGCATGAGCACCAGCAACGGCTTCGTACCGCCCAGGCCACTGATTGACCCCTTCCAGCGCTCCATCAGCTACCTGCGGGTGTCCGTCACCGACCGCTGCAATCTGCGCTGTGTCTACTGCATGCCTGAGCAGGGCGTCCCCTTCGTGCCGCACCAGGAGATCCTCACTCTGGAGGAGATGGCCCGCATCATCCGGGTGGCGGCGGGTATGGGCCTGCGCAGGGTGCGCCTCACTGGCGGCGAGCCCCTGGTGCGCAAAGGCATCGTCAATCTGGTGCGCTGGATCGGCCAGACGCCCGGCATCGAGGACATCTCTCTCACCACTAACGGCATGATTCTCGCCTCCTACGCCCACGAGCTGGCCGCCGCCGGCCTGAAGCGGGTCAACGTGAGCCTGGATACCCTCCGCCCCCGGCGCTTTCGGCAGATCACACGGCGCGGCGACCTCTCGGCCGTTATGGCGGGCATCGCCGCCGCCCGCGACGCCGGCCTGTCGCCCCTAAAGCTGAACGTGGTCGTTATGCGGGAAGTCAACGACGACGAGATCGCGGAGATCGCCCGCACCACCCTGGACGAGGACTGGCAGGTCCGGTTCATCGAGCTCATGCCCTTCATGGACGAGCAGGAGACGTGCATCAGGGACACCTCGCTGGCCCTGGACCTCATTCCCAGCCAGGAGGTGAAGCGGCAGATCGAGGAGACGCTGGGCCCGCTGGAGGCGGCGGAGACCAGCACGGGCGGCGGCCCCGCCAAGTACTATCGCCTGCCCGGGGCCAGGGGCCTCATCGGCTTCATCAGTCCTCTCAGCGAGGCGCAATTCTGCGCCACCTGCAATCGCATGCGCCTCACGGCCGACGGCAAGATCCGCCCCTGTCTGCTCACCGACCAGGAAGTGAACCTGAAGGAGACGCTGCGCCGAGGCGGCAGCGACGATGAGGTACGCCAGCGCATCCTTGAGGCGCTGGACAGCAAGCCCGATGCGCATCACCTGGGCGATGGCAATCGCCCGAAGTGGCGCAAGATGGCCCAGATCGGGGGGTAGAGGCCTGCCGCTGGCATTCCTGGATGGCCCCAGCCCATTGACGAGGAGAAGGCGATGATTCAGTTCACGCAGGAGATGAAGGACCTTTAGCCATGGCCCGCAGGCTCAGCCACCTGGACGAATCGGGCCGCCCGCGCATGGTGGATATAACCGCCAAGGCCGATACCGCCCGCCAGGCGATAGCCAAGGGCAGCGTCTACATGAAGCCCCAGACCCTGGCCCTCATCCGGGCCGGGCAGGTGGCCAAGGGCGACGTCATCTCGGTGGCCCAGGTGGCGGGCGTGATGGCCGCCAAGAA
>JAIVWR010000198.1:0-2447 GCA_048636435.1 Acidobacteriota bacterium
AGTCAACATCAACACAGCCCCCGCCGCCGTCCTCGATTCCCTCCCCGGCATCGGCGAGGTGCGCTCCCAGAACATCGTCGACTCCCGCCAGCGCGACGGCCCCTTCTCTCGCATCGAAGAGCTGGTCGAGCGTAAGCTCATCCCCCAGTCCGTATTCGACCAGATCCGCGAGCTGATCACTGTAGGGCCATGATCCTTGGCTACCTGGCCCTGTGCTGGCTGCTGGGCATGGGAGCGGCCGCCTTCACGCAGGGCAACCCCTGGGCCATAGCGGCCGCCGCCCTCCTGGCGGCCATCGTACCCCTGGCCACCCGCCGCGCTCCGGTCGCGGTCCTCTGGGCCGCTACGGCCGCCGCCCTTCTGGTGGGCGGCGCCTGGCTCTACCAGTCGAGCCTGCCATCGGCCGAGCCCCAGGGGATCGCCCTCTACAACGTCGACCCCGACGCCAAGTCTGACGTCGAGCCCATCCGCTTCCGCGCCGTCGTCTCGGGCGAGCCCGACGAGCGGGGCAGCTCGCTGAGGCTGCGCCTCTCCGCCCGCGAGGTGCTGGTCGACGGCCGCTGGCAGAGCACCTCCGGCGGCATCCTGATGCGCGGCCGCCTCTTCCCCCGCTACGACTACGGCGACCTGCTCGAGCTGGAGGGGAAGCTGGAGACGCCGCCCGTGCTCGACGACTTCAACTACCGCGACTACCTGGCCCGCCAGGGCATCGGCTCCATCGTCAACTACCCCAAGACGTCTCTGCTCGCCACCGGCCAGGGCAACCCCGTTCGCGCCTGGATCTACGACCTGCGCGGCGAGTTGTCCTCATCCCTTGAGGACGCCCTGCCGGAGCCCGAGGCCGCCCTGGCCCAGGGCATCCTCCTGGGCCGACGAGCCTCCCTGCCCGACGACCTGAAGGAAGACCTCAACGACACCAACACCTCCCACCTCGTCGCCGTCTCCGGCTACAACGTGACGCTGGTCGCGGGGCTATTCATCGCCGCCCTCGCCTGGCTCGTCGGCCGCCGGCCCGCCGCCTGGCTCGCCCTGCTGGCCATCATCGCCTACGCCACGCTTGTCGGCGGCCAGCCCTCCGTCCAGCGAGCGGCCGTCATGGGCGGGATGTACGTCGTGGCCACCGCCCTCGGTCGCCAGAGCGGTGCGCTGCAGGGCCTGGCTCTGGCGGGCGCCGGCATGACAGCCTTCGACCCGCTGCTGCTGAAGGACATCTCTTTTCAGCTTAGCTTTGCCTCCGCCCTCGGCCTCATCGTCTTCTCGCCCGCCCTCCGCGCCCGCATCGAGGCCGCCCTCGCCCGCTGGAGCCGCGACCGAGAGCTGGCAGGCCCCCTGCGCGCGGTCATCGAAATGCTGGCGGTCACCGTGGCGGCCATCGCCTTCACCCTGCCCATCATCGCCGTCAACTTCCACCGCGTCTCCCTCATCGCCATACCGGCCAACCTCCTGACCGTGCCTGCCTTCCCCGTGATCATGCTCAGCTCGGCCCTGACGGCCGTCGGCGGCATGATCGCAGCGCCCATCGGCACCTTCCTCGGCTGGATAACCTACGTCCCTGTCGCCTACTTGGTGGCCGTAGTGCAGATGCTGGCCGACCTCCCCTTCGCCGCCGCATCGGTCGATGGCCTCACCAGCGCCCACGCCCTTGCCTACTACGCCGCCCTCGCCGGCATCGTCTGGCTGACCGCCCGCCGCCCGGCGAAGCTCACCTTGCCCGCGCCCCCCGCCTGGGCCAGCGACCTCCTGTCCGGCCTGGCCCGCCCGCTTGCCGCCCTGCCGGCCCTAGGCATCGCCATCGTGCTGGGGCTGGCCACCGTCGTCGTCTGGCTGCTCATCTTGAGCTCGCCCGGCGACCGCCTGAGCGTCACCTTCCTCGACGTCGGCCAGGGCGACGCCATCCTCATCCGCAGCCCCAGCGGCCACAACATCCTGATCGACGGCGGCCCCAACGGCGAGGAGATAACAGCCGCCCTGGGTCGCCGCCTGCCGTTCTGGGATCGCCATCTCCACCTGGTGGTGCTGACCCACCCCGACCAGGACCACCTGGCCGGCCTGGTGACCGTCCTCGAGCGCTACGACGTCGACCAGGTGCTTGCGCCTGCCTTGGCGGACGATTCCGCCACCTTCCGCGCCTGGCAGGAGGCCATCGCCGAGCGCGATATCCCCCAGCGAGAGGCCTTCGCCGGCCAGTGGCTGGACCTGGGCGGCGGCGCCAGCCTCTCGGTGCTCCATCCGCCGCGCGACCTCTTGCCCGCCGACGAGGACGACAACTCGCTGGTGCTAAAGGTCAGCCTGGGGGATGCCGCCTTCCTCCTGACGGCGGACATCGGCGCAGACGGCGAGGCGTACCTGCTCAGCAACCACGCCGATTTACATGCGCCCGTGCTGAAGGTGGCTCACCATGGCTCGCGCACGTCCACCTCGACCGCCTTCCTGGCCGCCGTGGAGCC
>JAIVWR010000199.1:0-2439 GCA_048636435.1 Acidobacteriota bacterium
GCACCCCGCACTACATGCACGCCGAGCAGGCCCTGGCAGCGCTGGCGGCCGGCAAGCACGTGGCCTGCGAGAAGCCGCTGGCCGGCACATTGAAGGACGCGCGCGCCATGAGGAACGCCGCCGCCCGCGTGTGCTCGGCCACGATGCGCATCGCCCGGTCGGTGGCCTCGTCCTCGCCGTAGCGGCGGCCGCTCAGCTCCTCCACCCGCTGGATAATCGGAGCAAAGAGGTCGGTCTCGTACAGCGTGCGCTTGTCCTGGAGGATCACCGCCGTTCGCTCCAGGCCCATGCCGGTGTCGATGTTCTTGGCGGGCAGGGGCGTGCGCGAGCCGTCGGGGTGCAGGAGGTAGGCCGTGAACACCAGGTTCCATATCTCCAGGAAGCGCCCGCACTCCACCGCCGGGTGGCACTGGTCGCGCTGGCACTCCGGGCAGCCGGGCGTGGTGCCGAGGTCGTAGTGGAGCTCGCTGCACGGCCCGCAGGGGCCCACCGTCCCGCAGAACCAGTAGTTGTGCTCCTCGCCGTAGCGCATGATGCGCTCGGCGGGGACCCCCACCTTGCGCCACAGGTCGAAGGCCTCGTCGTCGTCGAGGTAGACGGCGGCCCAGAGGCGCTCCTTGGGTATGGCGAACCAGTTCTTGTCGGTCACCAGCTCCCAGGCCCAGGGGATGGCTTTCTCCTTGAAGTAGTCGCCGATGCTGAAGTTGCCCAGCATCTCGAAGAAGGTGAGGTGGCTGGTGTCGCCCACCGAGTCGATGTCGCTGGTGCGAAAGCACTTCTGCACGGAGGCCAGGCGGCGGGCCGGCGGGGTGGCTCGGCCCTCGAAGTAGGGCTTGAACGGCACCATGCCGGCGCCCGTGAACAGCAGGGTGGGGTCGCCCACTGGCACCAGGGGCGCGCTGGGCATCACCTTGTGCTCTCGCTCCTCGAAGAAGCGGAGGAAAGTGTCGCGAATCTGTTGGCTGTCCATATTGAAAAACACCCGCCCGCGAACAAGGCGGGCCTGCCACGCGAGACGTGAGTGGATTATAGCACGCCTGCCAGCTAGCGGGCAGGTGGGACGCAACCACCTTGACAGCCTAGGGACTTATGGCTAGTATTGTAAGAGAGTGTGGCGCCGTTGCTCAGGTCGAACGGGCAGCGGCGTAGCAGCAAAGAAGGTTATAGTTCTTGGACGATCAAGAAGACGACCCGCCGTCAGGCGACAAACCTAGTCGTTGCGGCCTGTTCGTTGATCAGCCGAAACCCCTCGACGCCCTCACCTGTCAAGCCCCGTGCGTTCCGGCTAGCTCACGTCTGTCGTGTTATCTTCGCCTCCCGTTCCCTTTTTCGTGCTTAATGTAGGATTCCCCTCGTTGTAGCAACTGATGGCAAGAGCAAAGACAGCGGCAGCGCGACCCTCGGGCGAAGCGATTCGGCTGGGGCTTCAGGTCAAGCGCCTGGCCACAGAGCTGGGCCTGGAGCTTACGACCTCGTTGCGGGCCCAGCTCAAGCAGGCCATCGCCCAGGACGGCTACGCAGCGGCCAGGGAACGGGTGATCGAGGCCCTATCGCGACCGCGGGCGCAGGCTCTGGCGCGGCAGCGTCTCTGCCAGAGGCTGATGCTGGCGGGGGTCACCATCGTGGACCCGGCCACCACCTACATCGAGGATGGCGTCAGCGTGGGGGCCGAGACCGTCGTCCACCCCAATACTGTCGTCTCCGGCCGCACTCGCATCGGCAGGGCCTGCCACATCGGCCCCAACAGCATCATCAGCGACTCCACTATCGGCGACCGCTGTCGGGTCGTCGCCTCGGTGGTGGAGGGGGCGGTGCTGGAGAGCGACGTGGGCGTGGGGCCCTTCAGCCACCTGCGGTCGGGCACCTACCTGGCCAGCGGGGTGTACGTAGGGAACTTCGCGGAGGTGAAGAAGTCCCGTCTGGAGCGGGGCGCCAAGATGGGCCACTTTGGCTACGTGGGCGATGCCCAGGTGGGCGACGAGGTGAACATCGGGGCAGGGACAGTCACCTGCAACTTCGACGGCGTGAGCAAGCACCGCACGATTATCGATCGAGGAGCCTTCATAGGCAGCGACACGATGCTGGTGGCGCCGGTCAGAGTGGGCGAGGGCGCCTCCACGGGCGCCGGTTCGGTGGTGAATCGAGACGTGCCGCCGAATACGGTGGCGGCGGGTGTTCCGGCTCGCATTCGGCGGAAGCCCCGTCGGAAGAGAAGGGTAGCGAGAGAGCGTGGAACTTAGTAGCTGGCTCGGGGTAGTGCTGCTTGTGGCGGGCCTTGTTCTGCTGGCCCTGGTGACGGCGGCGGAGGCGGCAGTCGCCTCCAGCAGTCGCGCTCGCCTGCGCCTGATGGCTGGAAAAGGGGCGTCACGCTCGCAGATCCTGGCGCGCTACCTCCAGGAGAGGCACACCGTCTACTCATCTCTGGCTCTCGCTCGCAAC
>JAIVWR010000200.1:0-2438 GCA_048636435.1 Acidobacteriota bacterium
CACCGCCGCCGCCCCCGACCGGAACCACGATGACCTCCACATCCGCCAGCTCTTCCATGACCTCCAGGCTGACAGTGCCCACGCCGGCGATCAGGAGGGGTTCGTTGGAGCCGTGCACGTAGCGCAGACCCTCGCTTGCCGCCCGGCGGTCCGCCTCCAGACGTGCCTCGTCGTAGTCGCGGCCGTGCTCCATCACCTGGGCGCCCAGGCGCCGCATCGATGCGACCTTCAGGGGGTTTGGCTTGCGGGGCACCAGGATGGTGGCTGGCACCCCGAAGCGGGCCGCGGCATAGGCCACCGACTGGCCGTGGTTGCCGGTGGAGGCCGTGATCACCCCTCGTCGTCGCTCGTCCTCGCCGAGGGAGGCCATGAGGTTGATGCCGCCGCGCACCTTGAAGACGCCCACGGCCTGAAGGTTCTCGCACTTGAGGTACGCCTGGCAGTCCAGGGCGCGGCTGAGGGCGGTGAAGGCAAGCAAGGGAGTCGGCCGCAAATAGGGGGCGATGACTTCGCGGGCCCGCCGGACATCCTCGAGCGTTGGGATGATCATCGTCTGGCTCGCCGTGCTAGCTGGCCGGCGGCTGGAGTCCGGCGAAGATGTCCTCGCCGGTAACGTAATGCCAGCAGTACTGGTCGATGATCATTCCTTTGACCTGCTTGAGTGTCACCAGCGGCGCCTCGGCGATGCTGTTGGCGACGGCCATCGCCTCGTCCAGCAGGCGGTCGAGGGGCACGACGCTGCTCACCAGGCCAATGCGGTGGGCCTCCTGGGCATCGATGCGGCGGCCGCTGAGGCAGAGGTCGCGGGCCAGGCCGCCGCCGATGATCTCCGCCAGGGGGCCGAAGAGGGTGGGCGCGCCGAACTTGATCTCCGGGTGGCTGAAGGCGGCGTTCTCGCTGGCGATGCGCACGTCACACAGCACCGCCAGGTCGAGGCCGCCGCCCATAGCGGGCCCGTTGATGGCTGCCACCATGGGCTTGGGGAAGTTCATCAGCCGCAGATGGAAGCGATCGGTCGACTCCATCAGCGCCTTCAGGTGGGCGGGCTCCTGGATGAAGAACTCGTTCTTGTCGAAGCCGGCGCAGAACGAGGGGCCGGCGCCGATGACGACCACGACGCTGACGGAGTCGTCCCCCTCTATCTCCGCCAGGCACTGGTCGATCTCGTTGCGTAGGGCGATGGACAGGGCATTGCGCTTGTCGGGCCGGTTGAGGGTGAGCAGCGCCACCTTGTCCTTCTTCTCGCAGAGCAGGAATTGGTAAGCCATGGCAACCTCCGCTGGCAGTTTCCCCGGCTAGCCGGCCTTGACGCCCAGGTAGGCCTGGGCCATCTGGGCCAGCACCTCGTCCGCCTCCTCGATGAAGGCGCGCACGACATCCTCGGCCTTCTCGAGCCTGTGGATGAGGCCCGAGATCTGGCCGGCGGGCATGAAGCCGATCTCGGTGTCACCGCGGCCGATCGCCGCGTCTAGCTTGTAACCGTCCACCATCAGTTGGAAGGGGAAGGGCTTTATCTCGTCCTCTCGTCCTAGCCAGTCATCCGCGTACTTGTTGCGGATAACCCGGCAGGTCTTGCCGGTGAAGGCCTTGGTGATCACCGTCCCCTCCTCGGTGCTCTCGACGATCTTGTTCTTGTAGTTGAGATGGCTAAAGGCCTCCTGGGTGGCCACAAAGCGGGTGCCCACCCAGATGCCGCAGGCCCCCAAAGCGAGGGCGGCCACCAGGCCGCGGCCATCGGCGATGCCGCCCGCTGCCACTACCGGCAGCGGCTTGACGGCGTCCACCACCTGCGGCACGAGCGCCAGGGTGGCTATTCGGCCGGTGTGGCCGCCGCCCTCGTGCCCCTGGGCGACGATGATATCGGTGCCGCCCTCGGCGCAGCGGCGGGCGTTGCGAACGTTGCCTACCACCGCTATTATCTTCATACCGCGGCCGTGCATCTCGTCCGCGTAGGGGGCGGGGTTCCCCAGACCCGAGGCGAACACAGGCACGCCCTCCTCGTAGACCGCCTCTATCTGCTCGGCCAGGCCGGGCATCCCCTCCGCCAAAAGCAGGTCCACGGCGAAAGGCTTATCGGTCATATCCTTCACATCGACCACTTTGGCAATCTAATCAGCGACATCAAAAAGAACAACCTTCCCAGAGGCAGGATCTTCATCGAGGTTCACGGTCACATTATAGATGATCTGAGCCGGACCTATGCCGATGAAGATGAAAACGAGCTGCTAGCGCTTATCGGCAGCAGCGGAAATCTGGAAATATCGGTGAGCAATAACAATGCCGCCAGGTTTCTTAGAGCCAAAATGGGCGATGAAGTAAAGGTGGGCATCAATGCGACCATTGACCCCGGAACAATCATCGGTGAGGACAGCTTCATCGGTCCTGGTGCGTTTGTGAGCGGCACCATTGCCCCCGGTGGTTACATGACTATCCCTGAG
>JAIVWR010000201.1:0-2436 GCA_048636435.1 Acidobacteriota bacterium
CCAGGACCCGCGGGTGGTGTCTATGGAGCGGGTGAACGTCCGCTACCTGCGCTCGCTGCCGCAAAAGGTGGGCCTGGCGACGGTGGACGTGTCGTTTATCGGGTTGGAGAAGGTGCTACCGGCGATAGCCGGACTTCTGAAACCGGGGGGGAAGATCATCGCTTTGTTCAAGCCTCAGTTCGAGGCCCGCCGGCGGGAGGTGGGCAAGGGAGGGGTCATTCGCGACCCCCTGCTGCACGCCAGCCTCATCGGGCGCTTCGTGGCCTGGGCGGTGGAGCAGCGCTTCCGTATCCTTGGTCTGACCCCTTCTCCGCTGCTGGGGCCGGCCGGCAACCAGGAGTTCTTCTTCCTGCTCCTGCCGCCGGAAGCGGGGAGAAAGATGGAGGGCGTCTCGTGAGGAAGGTGGGCATATGCTTCCACCCTCAGTGGCCAGCCGCGCAGGCGTTGGCGCAGGAGGTGAAGGGAGCCCTCGCCTCTCGCGTGAGCGAGGTGTGGGTCACCGCTGCCTGGGACGAGGGAGCGGCTGAGCGCAACCTGGAGGGCACCGAGCTGCTCATCTGCGTTGGCGGCGACGGGACAATGCTCTGGGCCGCCCGCCTGGTCATACTCCAGCACACGCTCTTGCTGGGGATCAACATGGGACGTCTGGGCTTCCTGGCCGAGCTGAGGGCCGAGGAGGCGCTGGCCAAGCTTCCCGGAATACTGGAAGGCGGCTTTCGGATCGAGGAACGGACGCTGCTCCATGGCGAGCTTCTGGAGGCACCGGGCGCTCCTGTCGCCCCTGCCGCTGAAGACCGGAGATACCACGCGCTCAACGACATCATGGTTGGCCGCGGTGTTCCCGGGCGAGCGGTTCATGTGGAAGCCTCTGTGGATGGCAAGCGCCTGGGGCACTATCGGGCGGACGCGGTGATCGTGGCGACGGCCACGGGTAGTACCGGCTACCTGCTATCGGCGGGTGGTCCCGTTCTTCACCCCGAGGCTCACGAGCTAGTGCTGATGCCTGTGGCTCCGCATCTGGCCATCGCTCGGGCGTTGGTGCTGCCTTCTTCGGTGGTGATTGAGCTGCGGGTGACCAGCGATGAGAAGGCCATTCTCAGCGTGGACGGGCAGGTAAACAAGGAACTGGCCAAGGGCGAAGGAGTGAGTGTGTTCCACAGCCCTCACCTCGCCCGCTTCTTGCGCCTTGGTTCGCCCCTCGACTATTATGCTGCTCTCAGCGAGCGACTAGGCTGGCTGAAGGCGGCCAATGCCTCCGAGACCTTCCCGCGGCCAGGCGAAGAGAACCTCTGAGGGTGAGGGGACAGCAGTGAACGAGCAGTTTCCCATCGAGAAGGCCACCATGGCCGATGCGCCCGCGATCCAGGATATGGTGGGCAGTCTCGCCTCTCTGGGGGAGATGCTCCCTCGGCCGCTGGCCGAGATCTATGAGCAACTGCGCGACTTCCTGGTGGTGCGTGACAACCAGCGGCTGGTGGCATGTGCTGCCCTTCACATCATGTGGGAGGACCTGGCGGAGATTCGCTCCGTTGCTGTGCTTGACGAGTGGCGGGACAAGGGTGTCGGTGCGCAGCTAGTGGAGGCGTGCCTTGACGAGGCGCGTGCTCTGGGTATCGTCACCGTGTTTGCATTGACCCGCCAGCCCAGCTTTTTCGAGAGACTGGGCTTCCACCAGGCCGACGTGATGGCCCTGCCCCGCAAGGTCTGGGGCGAGTGCTTCCGCTGCCCCAAGTTCCCCAACTGCGACGAGACAGCGGTGATCATTGAGTTTAAGGCGCCACCACCCTCGTAGAGGCGAGATCTGTTGCAGACGTCTCGAAACCCCTCGGATCAGGAGCAGGTGGTGGAGAGCCGTCGGGTATACGAGGGGCGGGTGGTGAGCCTGCGGGTGGATCGGGTGAGGCTCCCCGATGGCCGCTCGACCGTCCGCGAGGTTGTGGAGCACGCTCCCGTCGTAGCCATCGTTGCCCTGGACGGTGGGGGAAATGTCCTTCTGGTGCGCCAGTACCGCCTGCCCGCCCGGCAATCGCTCCTGGAGATCCCTGCCGGCGGCGTGGACCCTGGCGAGAGCCCAGAGGAGGCTGCTCAGCGGGAGCTTCAGGAGGAGACAGGCCAGCGGGCCGGCCGGCTGGAGCGCCTGTGCAGCTTTTTCGCCTCGCCGGGCTACTGCGACGAGTACATGCACCTGTACCTGGCGACGGCGCTGGAGCCCAGTACCCTGGCGGCCGATGCGGACGAGAGCATCGAGGTGGTGCGCCTGCCCCTACCGGAGGCCCTGCGGCTTGTCGAGCGGGGTCGCCCAAGTCGTGATCAAGGTAGTCCAGCCCGAGACGGCCTACGATGGCCTCTCCACTACTGCTACCGTTCAGGTGACGGCGGCAGATCGCCTCTGGATCGAGCCGACGGAAGCGTCTGTTCGGGTGGGCGAAACCACGC
>JAIVWR010000202.1:0-2429 GCA_048636435.1 Acidobacteriota bacterium
CCGCAGAGAGCGCAGTTCTCCCCGATGTCCTTGGGGGCCGGCCGCGGTTTTGGCTCCTCGCCCTCCGCGGGCGTCTTCTCCTCCAGGTTCCGCGTGTAGCGGCACTTCGGGTAGGCGGAGCAGCCGACGAACTTGCCCCGCCGGCCCGTCCGCACCGTGAGCGGCTCCCCGCACTCCGGGCACTTCTCGTCGAGGGTTTCCACCGGCTGGCCCTCCTCATCCACGGGATGGGTGTAACGGCACTTCGGGTAGGCCGAGCAGCCGAGGAAGCGGCCGCCACGGCTCAGGCGCACGAGCATGGCCGCGCCGCACTTCGGGCACACCTCGTCCGTCTGTTCGGCGATCTCCTCCTTCACGCTGCGCATCTCCGCCTTCGCCCTCGCCAGGTCGGCCTTGAAGGGCTCGTAGAACTCCCGGAGCACCTGGTGCCAATCACCCTTGCCCTCCTCGATGTCGTCGAGGCGCCGCTCCAGCTCGGAGGTGAACTTCGTGTTGATGATGTTCTCGAAGAACGGCAGGAGCGTGTCGTTGGTCACGATGCCGAGCTCTTTGGCGTAGAAAGCCTTGTCCTTCACCTCGGTGTAGCCGCGTTCCTGGATGGTGGTGATGATCTGGGCGTAGGTGCTGGGGCGGCCGATGCCCTCGCGCTCGAGGGTCTTCACCAGCGAGGCCTCGGTGTAGCGCGGCGGCGGCTTGGTGAAGTGCTGGGTCGGAGCGATGCCGAGGCATTCGAGCGGCAGGCCGTCGCTCAGCGGCGGGAGGCGCTGCTCCCGGTCGTCTTTCCTCTTGAGGGGCGCGTAGACCCGCGTGACGCCGTCGAAGACCACGGTGCGGCCCGACGTGCGGAACAGAGCCCACGCGGAGCCGTCGGCGCCGAGGGCCTCCACCTGCACGCGCGTGACGTCATACTCCGCCTCGGCCATCTGGCTGGCCACGAAGCGCTCCCAGATGAGGCGGTAGAGCTTGAGCTGATCGGCCGAGAGGAAGGACTTCATCGCCTCCGGCGTGCGCTCGACCCCGGTGGGGCGGATGGCCTCGTGGGCCTCCTGCGCCCTCTTCACCTTCTTCTTGTATACGCGGGGCGAGTGAGGCACGTAGGGCTGGCCGAACTTGTCCCGAATGTAGGCCCGCGTCTCGTCCCGGGCCGAACCGGCCACCTGAATGGAGTCGGTGCGCATGTAGGTGATGAGACCTACCTCGCCTTCGTCGCCGATGGCCAGCCCCTCGTAGAGCTGCTGGGCGACGCGCATCGTCCTCTGGGCGGTGAAGCCCAGGCGACGGCCGGCCTCCTGCTGGAGGGTGCTGGTGATGAAGGGCGGCGAAGGCCGCCGCGCCTGCTGCTTCTTCTGGACGGCAGCCACCGTGTAGGCCGCCGGCTGGAGAAGCTCCACCAGGCTATCCGCCTCGCCCTGGCTGGCGATCTCCAGCTTCTTTCGCTTGCCGGCCAGCCCCGTCAGCTTGGCACGGAAGCTCTGGGGATGCTCTTCCTTCGATAGCTGCGCCTCGATGGTCCAGTGTTCCTTGGGCACGAAACCCTGCACCTCCCGCTCACGCTCCACCACCAGGCGCAGGGCCACCGACTGCACCCGCCCCGCCGAAAGGCCGCGCGCCACCTTCTTCCAGAGAAGCGGGCTCAGGTTGTAGCCGACCAGGCGGTCGAGGATGCGGCGAGCCTGCTGCGCCTCCACGAGCTGCATATCGATGGCGCGGGGGTGACGGAAGGCCTCCCGCACCGCCTGGGGGGTGATCTCGTGGAAGACGACTCGCTTCAGGGAGGCCTCGTCGAGGCCGGCCGCCTGCACCAGATGCCAGGCGATGGCTTCGCCCTCGCGGTCGGGGTCGGTGGCCAGGAAGACGGTCTGCGCTCTCTTGCCGGCGGCGGCTATCTCGCTCACCACCCGCCGTTTCTCCTTGGGGACGATGTAGTAGGGCTCGAAGCCGTGCTTGACATCGACCCCCAGCGTCGACTGGGGCAGGTCGCGCACGTGGCCGACGGAGGCCTTCACCTCGTACTGACGGCCGAGGATGTTGGCCACCGTACGAGCCTTGGCGGGCGATTCGACGACCACCAGGCTCTTGCTGCCTTTTTTTGTCACAGGGGTCATGTTCCGTAGATAGCGCCAGCCTCGCGGGTGCGCACGTAGCTCATGGGGCCCATCTGGCGCACCAGGCCCTTCAGCTCCAGCATGGACAGAGCGCTGCTCACGGCTGCGATGGGCAGGCCGCTGAGGCGGCGCACCTCATCGATATGGACGGGCTCCGTAGAGATATGACGCAGGAGGCGCTCCTCCGTATCCGTGGCGGGGACCAGTTCCTTCATCTCCATCTGCTGAGGCACCATGGTCAGGTTCAGCTCCTCCAGGATGTCCTCGACGCTCTGCACCAGCTTGGCCCCCTCCTGGAGGAGGCGATGGGTGCCGCGGCTTTGG
>JAIVWR010000203.1:0-2424 GCA_048636435.1 Acidobacteriota bacterium
CCCGAGGAGTACCGGCCCAAGTCGCCGCCGGCGGCTCAGCCTGAAGCCATCGCCAAGGCGATGGATCTGCTGGGGCAGGCCCAGCGGCCGGCCATCCTGGCCGGAGGGGGCGTCTGGTTCGCTCAGGCGGCGGCTGAGCTGAGGGAGTTCGCCGAGCTGACCCAGATTCCCGTGCTGGCCAATGGCAAGGCCAGGGGCTGCGTCCCTGAGGATACGCCGCTCGGGTTCGGCGACTTCGTGCCGCTGGCGGCCGGCCAACCAGACGTCGTGCTCGTCCTGGGCGCTCGCCTGGGGCTGTTCACCGGCGGCCGCTACCTCTCGCTGATTCCGGCGGATGCCCAGGTGATCCAGGTGGACATCGAAGGCGAGGAGATCGGCCGCAATCGGGACGTCCAGTTGGGCATCGTGGGCGACTGCCGCGAGGCGCTTCGGCAGCTGCTGGACGGTGCCCGCCAGCACCCCTGGCCCCAGCGAGATGCCTGGCTGGAGGTTCTCGGCAGGACTCGCCAAGGGCGCTCACAGGCGTTCGCCGCTGGCCTGGCGTCAGGCGAGCCGCCCATCCATCCCTTCCGGCTGGCCACCGAGGTTGCTCGCTTTCTGCCAGACGATGCGATCATCGCCGCCGACGGCGGCGAGGCCTGGGACTGGATGAACAGCGCTGCGGTGGTGAAGAGGCCGGGGCACTGGCTCTCTCACGGCTATCTGGGCTGCCTGGGAGTTGGCCTTAGCTTCGGGATGGCGGCCAAGCTGGCCCATCCAGATAAGCCCGTGTTGGTGACCACCGGCGACGGGTCGATCGGACTCAACTTCGCGGAGTTCCATACCGCCGCCAAGCACAACCTGCCCATCGTGGTGGTGGTGTTCAACGACAAGGCCTGGGGCATGTGCAAGCACGGCCAGGAGATGACTCGCGGCAAGGGACAGGCGGTGGCCACCGAGCTGGGCCTGGTACACTACGAGAAGGCCGCCGAGGGCCTGGGGGCCTACGGCGAGCTGGTGGAGAAGCCGGCCGACATTGTGCCGGCCCTGGAGCGAGCCTTCCGCAGCGGAAAACCGGCCTGCCTGAACGTTCTCATCGACCCCGATGTCGTCTCGCCGGCCACCATAGGCGGTGCGGCGATGAGCAGCGCCATAATGGCTGCCGCTACCTAGGGCCTCGCTGACGCCTTGCCCTGCGTCCGCGGGGGCGGTAGATTGTGAGCAAGCGATATGTTTGGCAGACGGCTGGTCAAACGAGCGGAGTCGCAGGCGGAGGTTCGGCTGGCGGCGGCCGAAGATTGGCAGGCCTTTCTTGCCCTGGCCGAGGCCCTGTACGAGGAACTGGCTGAGGAAAGCCCGCCCGGGCACCGCCTGATGAACCTGTTCGACGACGCTGTAGCGCCTGCCTCGCCCTTCAAGCTGTTCTTCGCCGTCGAAGGGGGCGAGCTGTGCGGCATGCTCTCGCTGGCTATTACGCCTACCACGCAGGGGGCAGGGTGCTTCGGCTATCTCGATGATGTCTTCGTCCTGGAGCAGCACCGCGGCCAGGGCATAGGGGCCAAGTTGATGCGAGAGGCGTTGGAGCACGCCCGCAGGAGCGGCTGCGTTCGGGTGGAGCTTGGTACGCGGCGGGGCAACGTCCACGCCCGCCGTCTGTACGAGCGGTTGGGGTTTCAGCAAGTGGACGGCGTCAGGTACTGGCTGATGCTGCGCTAGAGGCGCGGCGGCGGGGCCTTTTGTCCTTTCTTTCTCATGCATCTGCATCAATTAGCCGGCGAACTGGACGAAAAGGAGATCCTGGGCGCCGATGTCCCCATATCGGCCATCTGCAGTGACTCTCGCCGGGTCGCGCCGGGGGCCCTGTTCGTGGCCGTGCCCGGCTTTCGGGTCGATGGACACGGCTACATAAGCGAGGCGGTGGCTGGCGGCGCCGCGGCGGTGGTCGTTCAGGCCGACCGGCGGGCGAAGTGGCAGGCTGCCGTCGAGGGAGGCGGCTTGCCGGCCATCGTGGTGCCCGACAGCCGCCGGGCTCTGGCGGCTCTGGCGGCCGCCTTCCACGGCCATCCGGGAAGACGGCTGCGGGTCATCGGCGTCACCGGGACGGACGGTAAGACCACCACCATTCATCTTATCAGCGCCCTCCTGGAGGCTAGGGGCTATCGCACGGGCCTGTTGAGCACCGTCCATTGCAAGGTGGGCGATCGCCTCTTGCCCAACGAGTATCGCTTCACCACGCCCGAGGCGCCCCAGGTGCAGGCTCTCCTGGCCGACATGACGAGCGCAGGGGTCGACTACGCCATCCTGGAATCCAGCTCTCACGGCCTGGCCCTGCACCGCCTGGACGGCTGCGAATACGATGTGGCGGTGGTGACCAACGTGACCGCCGATCACCTGGACTTCCACGGCTCGCGAGAGGAGTACCTGGCGGCCAAGGGTCGCCTGTTC
>JAIVWR010000204.1:0-2414 GCA_048636435.1 Acidobacteriota bacterium
GGAGCGCTTCGCCAAGGCGCAGCGTGGCGCCTGCCTTCCCGATGCCCTTGACGGCTGGGAGGGCAGGCGCTATTTTGACTTCGACTGGCTGATAGACATAGGACATGCGCCGCCAATCTGGCGGACTCAGGAGCAAAGGTAGGTTTTGTCCCATGAAGGCGCTGTACGTGAGTGTGACGCTCCCCCGTATGCTGGCGACCCGGATGGCGACGCTGGCTCGCCTACGCAAGCGAGCCTATTTCAGCCCGTTGGCTCCCCTTCGGGAGGAAGATATTCCGTCGCCGCCGCTGCCCGACCCGCACTATGTGCGCGTCCGCAATCGCCTGGGGGGCATCTGCGGCTCCGACATCCACCTCATCCAGGCGGATGGCGACTTACACATCGCGCCGGCAGCTCTACCGGGAATCACTCGCATCTACTTGGGTCACGAGATCGTGGGCGATGTGGTGGAGGTAGGGTCGGAGGTCAAGGGCTACAAGGTGGGCGACCGAGTGGCAAGCCAGAGCCTGGCCGGGAGCTGCCTAGGCCAGGGCAGGGAGCCGCTCTGCAGGTACTGCGCGGTGGGGAACTACTCTCTCTGTGAGGGAGCGCGGCAGCAGGAGCCCCTCAGCGTCGGAGGCGGCTATGCCGAGGAGTGGGTGACCCACGAGGGCAGGCTCTTCCACGTGCCCGACGACGTGAGCGATGAGCAGGCCGTCCTCCTGGAGCCGGCGGCTTGCGGCCTGCGAGCGGCCCTGCGGCGGCGGGCCCAAGTGGGCGACCGGGTGATGGTTATCGGCTGCGGCACCATAGGGCTGATGACCCTTCAGTCGATCCGCGCCGTCCAGCCCGAGTGCGAGATCACGGCCCTGGCCGAGTTCGACTATCAGGCGGATATGGCGAGGAAGCTGGGAGCCAGCAACATCATCATGCTGGGCAGCGATGCCTACAGCGAGGTGGCCCGCCTGACCGGCGGCCGCCTGTATCGGGGGCGCCTGGGCAATCGCACTGTCATGGGGGGCTTCGATATCGTCTACGACTGCGTGGGCAAGCCGCAGACGCTGCGCGATGCCCTGCGCTGGGCGCGAGCTGGCGGCGCGGTGGTGCTGGTGGGCGTGTACATGGCTCCTATGGACATCGACCTGACGCCTCTCTGGTACTGGGAGGTCGACCTGCTCGGGCTGTTCGCTCACGGTGGCGAGGAGTGGCAGGGGGAGCGGGTGTCCACCTTCGACCTGGTCGTGCGGCTGCTGCGGGAGGGGAAGCTCAACTTCGATGGCTTCATAACGCATCGGTTT
Source organism: Acidobacteriota bacterium (assembly GCA_048636435.1). Taxonomy (GTDB): domain Bacteria; phylum Chloroflexota; class Dehalococcoidia; order SM23-28-2; family SM23-28-2; genus SM23-28-2. Next base: position 1,278 of record JAIVWR010000204.1, read on the forward strand.
CCTCTGTCGCAGTACCGGCAGGCGTTCCTGACGGCCATGGACCAGGCCGGCAGTCATACCATTAAGGTGATCTTTGACCACAAGGGCCAGGCGCCCGAAGGGAGGTAGTTGCGATGGCCAAGCTCATGGCGGGGGCGGCTAAGCGAATCATCACGCCGGAGACGAACCTGCGCCTGGCGGGATACGGGCCGATCTTCAGGCCCGGGCCGTGGGGCCACCGGCGCGCCAGCGGCGTCCACGACGACATCTTCGCTCGCTGCCTGGCCCTGGGGGACGGCGAGAAGACCCTGGCGTTCGTCGTCCTGGACCTCGTCAGCTTGTACCAGGTCGACATGGAGGCGATCCGGGAGCGGGTGCGCGAGAAGACGGGTCGGGAGGAGCTGATGGTCGCCGTCGGCACCACGCACAACCATTCGGCGCCCGACGTGATCGGGGCCTACGGCGGCGTGCCCAGGCGCTACAAGCGGCTCATCCACGAGCGGGCCTCGGACGCCGTAGCCGAGGCAGTAGCCAACATGGCGCCGGCACGCATCGGTTTCGCGACGACGCGGGTGGAAGGCATCGTCAGGAACAACCGCGACCCGGAGGCAGGGCCGCTGGACGAAGAGGCGGCGGTGATGCTGGTGGAAGCGAAGGGTGGCGACACCCTGGCGGTGCTGGTCAACTTCGCCTGCCACGCCGACGTCCTGGGCAAGCGCAATACTCTTATCACCGCCGACTTTCCGGCCTACCTCCGGCGCGACCTGGAGCGAGAACGAGGCGGGATGGCCATATACTTCAATGGCGCTCAGGGGGACATCTATCCCCGCCAGACCGTCGAGGACCACGATGACGAGAAGGGGCTGCGCACGTTCGAGGAGGCGGAGGCGGTGGGCTCCGCCATCGCCAAGGCGGCCCTGGAGGCGCTGGCGAAGGCGAAACTGACCGCCGATGTGACGATCGACGTGCAGGTTACCTACCCGGAGGTGGCGGTGGACAACCTTATGATGAAGATCGGGCGCCTCCTGCGGAGAATCCCCCGCAGGCTGTACAAGGGGCGAGCCCGCTCGGAGACGTGGGTGGTCAAGATCAACGACGCCCAGATCGTGACGCTGCCCGGCCAGTTCTTCTGCCGGCTGGGGCTGGAGGTGAAGGAGC
>JAIVWR010000205.1:0-2411 GCA_048636435.1 Acidobacteriota bacterium
CCCGGACACTGTGAAGTCCACGGTACCGCCGCCAGAGACTGTCCCTGTGTACGTGGCGCCGGCGATCGGCTGGGCCGAGGCGTGGGGTCCGGTCAGGATGGCTATCAGGCAAGCAACGGCAACCACCGCCGTGCCAGCCAAAGCGAAGAATGACCAATACTGGTTCCGCACGTGCTTACCCCCGGTTCTGCAACCTAAGACGTGCGGGCCTTGCTATCGTTACACCAGTCGTTGGCGAAAGGCGAACAGGTATGCTAGTCGCGTGGCTAGCGAATGCTGAATCCCTTCGACGCCGCTAGGCCTCCAGCTTCGCGGCCACCAGCTCGCGGTGGTAGTCTGCGTCGCCCCACGTCAACTCCATCCACTTCTGGCGGCGGAAGTAGAGCTCGATCTTGTAGTCCTTGGTGAAGCCGATGCCGCCGTGGATCTGCTGGCCATGAGCCACCACCCGCCGAGCGGCCTCGTTGCACCAGGCCTTGGCCATGCTCACCAGCATCTCGGCGTCCGGCTCGTTCTCCTGAAGGGCCCAGGCTGCCTTGTAGGTGATGAAGCGCGAGCCGTCCACGTCGATGATCATGTCCGCGAACTTGTGCTGGATGGCCTGGAAGCTGCCGATGGGCCGCCCGAACTGGATTCGCTCCTTGGCGTAGTCCAGGCTAGTATCGAAGTCCATCTGGGACAGACCCACCAGGTAGGCGCAGGCGGCCACTGCAGCCTTGTTCTTCACGCCCTGGATGATCGGCCACCCCTTGTCCACCTCGCCCAGGACATTGGCCTTGGGCACCCGCACCTCGTTGAACGCCACCTCGCACTGCTTGTCAGCGGCGATGGTCTTGAGGACGGTGAACTCAATACCCGCGCTCTTGCTGTCCACCAGGAAGAGGGTGATGCCATCCTCGGGACTTGCGCTCTCCTTGGTGCGGGCCGCCACCAGCATGTAATCGGTCACATGGGCGTCGGGCACGAACAGCTTGGTGCCGCTGAGGACGAAAGACTCACCGTCAGCCTTGGCCGGCATGGCAACGCCGTCGGCGTCCCACTTCGCGCTGGGCTCCGTAAGAGCCAGCGTCATGATCAGGTCGCCCGCGGCGATCTTGGGCAAGAACTGTTGCTTCTGCTCCTCCGTGCCCGCCTCCAGGATTGGCGTGGCACTCAGAACCACAGTAGAGATGAAAGGCCCGGGTACAAGGGCCCGGCCGAACTCCTCCAGCAGCACGATCAGGTCGGTGAAGCTCATGCCGGTGCCGCCGTACTGCTCGGGGATGACTATGCCCTGCCAGCCCTGGGCGGCCATCTTCTGCCAGAACTCCGGCGTGTAGCCCCTCTCGTCCTCCTCCATCTCCCGCACGAAGGTGTCCGGGCACTCCTTCTCCAGGAAATCGCGGGCCGCGTTCTTGAGCATTCCCTGCTCTTCAGAAAGGCCTAGGTCCATTGCTCAGCCTCCTCTCCCTTCAGTTCTGTAGGACTCTTTGTCGGTTTTCTCTCACCCTCGCGGCAGTCCCAGGCCGCGCATGGCGATGATATTGCGCTGGATCTCGCTCGTGCCGCCGCCCACAACCAAGGCGATGGCATACAGGTACAACTTCTGGAAGCGCCCCATCAACTGCGCCCACTTGGAATCCTTCTGTAGCTGCCCGTACAGGCCCAGGATCTCGATGCCGGTGTTGGTCACCCGCACATTCATCTCAGTGTTGTACAGCTTGCACACCGCCGCCTCGATGCTGCCCGGCTCCTTCCGCGCCTGCAGAGACACCACCCGATAGACCATGTACTTGCCCACCTCTATCTCGATCGCCATCTCCGCCAGCTTGTGGCGCACCAGCGGGTTGTCCAGGAGGCTTCCGCCGTTGACCTTCGTCTCCTTGCAGTATTCGATGAGGTCGTCCAGGCCACGCTTGGCCATGGACACGCCGGCCGCCACCAGGCTGGAGCGCTCGTAGTCCAGGGTCATGGCGGTGATGTACCAGCCCTGGTTCTCCTGGCCCAGGAGAGCGCTCTTGGGGACGCGCACGTTGTCGAAGAACACCTGGTTGAAGCTGTGCATGTTGGCCATGTTGATGATGGGCTGGACGGTGATCCCCGGCGTCTTCATGTCCACCAGGAAGAAGCTGATACCTCTGTGCTTGGGCGCCGCCGGGTCGGTGCGGACCAGTATGGCGCACCACTCGGAGCGGTGGGCGTTGCTGGTCCAGATCTTGTCCCCGTTGATAACCCAGTCGTCGCCGTCCTTGACCGCGCGGCACTTCAGCGAAGCCAGGTCGGAGCCCGCCTCCGGCTCGGAGAAGCCCTGGCTCCACACCGTTTCGCCGGCGGTGATGGGCGGCAGATGCTGGTTCTTCTGCTCCTCGGTGCCAAAGAAGAGAATGGCCGGCCCGATGATGCCCACGGCCTGTATGATCGACCCGATGGGC
>JAIVWR010000206.1:0-2401 GCA_048636435.1 Acidobacteriota bacterium
TCCATCCCCACGATAAACACCACCGGGAACTCCAGCCCCTTCGCCGCATGGAGGGTGATGAGCGTGACGGCATCGGCCTTCTCGTCGTACGCGTCGATGTCCATGATGAGGGCCGCGTCCTCCAGAAAGCGGGCCAGCGCCTCGGCCGGGGCCAGCTCATCGTACTGGCTGGCCACCGCCCGCAGCTCCTGCACGTTCTCCCAGCGCTCCTCGCCGTCGGGGAAGTCCTCCAGCAGGTGGCGGCGGTAGTCGGCCCTGGCGATGATGGCGTCCAGCAGGTCCGATAGACTCTGCGTGGGCGCTTCCTTGATGAGTTCGTTGAGCAGGTCCAGGAAGCGCAGGAGGGCGGCAGCGGCGCGCTTCTGGAATGCGTGAGACGTCTGGCCGTCGCTGTCCTCCTCTCCGCCGGAGGCGGACTCCTGCTCGGCCAGAAGCTGGAGGGCGGCGTAGGGCGGTATCTCCAGCTCCCTCGACCAGCGATTCAGCTCCTGCACGCTGCGCTGGCCGATGCCTCGCGGCGGCACGTTGATCACCCGCAGCAGGCACACGCCATCGAACGGATTGTGCACCAGGCGCAGGTAGGCCAGGAGGTCCTTGATCTCCCGCCGCTCGTAGAAGCGGGTGCCCCCCACCAGGCGATAGGGGACGCCGCGGCGGACGAACGCCTCCTCGAAGGGGCGGGACTGGGCGTTGGTGCGGTACATGACGGCGAGGGCTCGCGGCGAGTGGGAGTTGCCCTTGGTCAGCGCCTCCACCTCGTCCGCCACGAAGGCGGCCTCCTCCTCTTCGTCGTAGGCCTCGTGCACCACCACCCGCGAGCCGCGCTGGTTCTCCGTCCAGAGCTTCTTCTCCTTGCGCTGGCGGTTGATGCTGATGACGTTGTGGGCCGAATCGAGGATGGTCTGGGTGGAGCGATAGTTCTGCTCCAGGTAGACGACGCGTGCCTTGGGGAAATCCCGCTCGAAGTTGAGGATGTTGCGCAGGTCAGCCGCCCGCCAGGTGTAGATGGACTGGTCGGGGTCGCCCACCACGCAGATGTTGCCGTGGCCGCTGGCAAGCTGACGGGCCAGCACGTACTGGGCGATGTTGGTGTCCTGGAACTCGTCGATGTGGACGTGCAGGTAGCGCTGGGCGTACTTGTCGAGGACGTCGGGGTGGTCACGGAAGAGCTGGACGGTCTTCATCAGGAGGTCGTCGAAATCGACGGCGTTGTTCGCCTCCAGTGCCTCCTGATAGCGTCCGTACACCCGCGAGACGACCTCCTGGAAGTAGTCGCCCACGAGGTGGGCGTAGGCCTCGGCGGTGGCGAGCTCGCTCTTGGCCCGGGAGATCGTGCCCAGGACGGCCCGCGGCGATGTGCGGCGCGGGTCCAGGCCCAGATCCTGCATCACCTGGCGGGCCACCGCGAGCTGGTCGGCGTCGTCGTAGATGGCGAAGGCCCGCGACACGCCTATCCGCTCGCCGTCGACGCGCAGCATGCGGGCGCAGACGGCGTGGAAGGTGCCGAGCGTTATGTCGCGACCGATGTCGCTGCCCACCAGCTCGAAGATGCGGTCGCGCATCTCGCGCGCCGCCTTGTTCGTGAAGGTGACGGCCAGGATGCGGCGCGGGTGGACTCGCTCGTGGGCAATGAGGTAGGCGATGCGATGGGCGATGACGCGCGTCTTGCCGCTGCCGGGCCCGGCCAGGATGAGGAGGGGCCCCTCGGCGGTTTCAACCGCCTCTCGCTGCGCCGGATTCAGCCCGCTGAGTATGTCCATCCGCCCTCCTGACGGGATTCTAGCACCCGAAGGGTGGGGACTCAATGAGGAGAGAGGTGATCGGCGACGAGGCGGCGCGTATACTTTGGCGGGATGCTGGAGATACTGATCGGTGTGGCCGCCGGGGTGACCGCTTTCTTGGTTGGCCTGGCCGTTCTCCTGTGGTATTCGGCCCGACGCCAGCCCGAAGCCTCCAAGCAGGTAGTCAAACGCGTGCTCAAGCTCCCGCTAGGGGCGAAGCTGAGGCTTGCGTGGCGGCTTCTCGGCGATGCCCGTGTGCCGCTGTGGGTGAAGGCGGTCATACCCTTGGTCATCTTGTACCTGGCTATGCCCCTCGACATCATCCCTGACTTCCTGCCCGTCGTCGGCCATCTGGATGACCTGATGGTATTGGTCGTGGGCGTTTCCCTATTCGTGCGCTTCACCCCTCTGGCCGTACTGGAAGACCATTTGATGACGCTGGAGGCCGTTCACCGCAAGGGAGCAGCTCCATGACTGCACGAAATCTCACTCAACGACGATCGGACACGCCGCGCACTGAGGGGGCAGGTCTTCAAGGCTATGAGGCGTTATGTCGAGCCCTGCCCGCCTCAGGAGGATCACGAGCGCCTTGAGGGGCAGGCCCACCACGTTGCAGTAGC
>JAIVWR010000207.1:0-2371 GCA_048636435.1 Acidobacteriota bacterium
GTCGTTGCGGTAATGCGTGGGCTGGGCGTGGACGAATGGGATGAGCGGCTGAACGTCAACGGCGGTGCTGTCGCTCTGGGTCACCCTCTGGGGGCCACCGGCGCGCGGATGGTGGGTACCATGGCCTACGAGATGGAGCGGCGTGGTGCCCGCTGGGGCCTGACGACGTTGTGCATCGGCAGCGGCATGGGCATGTCCGTAGCCTGGGAGCGGGAGAGCTAGCGGTAAGGACTAGTGCCGCCTGACGCCATCAGCGCCATCCCCGGCCTGCGCGTCGGCCACTGGACGAACCGGCGGGCGGCCACCGGCTGCACCGTCGTTCTCTGCGAAGGAGGCGCCGTCGCCGCCGTCGATGTGCGGGGCGGCGCCCCCGGCACCCGCGAGACCGATCTCCTGCGCCCCGGCAATCTGGTGGAGCGCATACACGCCGTCCTTCTCGGCGGTGGCAGCGCCTTCGGCCTGGACGCCGCTGCGGGGGTGATGCGCTACCTGGAGGAGCAGGGCGTTGGCTTCCCCACCCCCGGCGGGCTCGTGCCCATCGTGGTGGGTGCTGTCCTCTATGACCTGTCTATCGGCCGCTCGGACGTGCGCCCCGATGCCGCCGCTGGCTATGCCGCCTGCCGGGCGGCCAAGGGCGGGCGAGTTTCCCAGGGGAGCGTGGGCGCGGGTAGCGGCGCCACCGTGGGCAAGGCGCTGGGCATGGAGCGAGCGGTCAAGGGCGGCATCGGCACCGCCAGCGAACGGACGGCGGGCGACATCACTGTCGGGGCGCTGGTGGCGGTGAACTGCCTCGGCGAGGTCGTCGACCCCGACAGCAGTCGCATCGTGGCTGGCCCACGGGACGAGAAGGGCGGTTTCCTGAGCACCCTGGACATCCTACGAGGGCGGCCTGCCGCGACCCTGTCTGGTGGCTTCACCAACAGCACCATCGGCGTGGTGGCCACCAACGCTCGCCTGAGCAGGGAGCAGGCCTATCGCCTGGCGGTGATGGCCCACGATGGCCTCGCGCGGACCGTTCGCCCCGCTCACACGCCTGTGGACGGCGACGTCTTCTTCTCCCTGGCCACAGGGGCGACGGAAGCTCCTGTCGATCTTATTACGCTGGGGGCGCTGGCTGCCCGGGCGGTGGAGCGAGCCATCGTGCGGGCGGTGACGGAGGCCCGGGGCCTGGCGGGCGTGCCTTCTCTGGCAGAGCTGCGGCGCTAGCTGGAGGCGTCTCCGGCGGCCGGCAGCGGATGAGAGAGGGGTTCAGCGGCGTCGTATGACGGTGGTGACCCCCAGGATGATCAGCGCGCACCCGACGATGCTGTTGATGCCGATCGACTCGTCCAAGACGGCCCAACCGAGGGTCAGCCCCGTGATGGGGACGATGTAGGTTACCAGGGAGGCCCTGACGCTGCCCACCGTCTCCAGAAGCCAGAAGAAGGCGACGTAGCCCAGGCCAGTCCCCAGTACACCCAGAGCGATGAGAGACAGCCAAGCCTCTAGGCTAAGGTTGTAGTTGGGGACTCCGTCCACGGCGAAGAGGGCCGGCGCCAGGATGAGGGCTCCAATCACTAGTTGAAGCCTGGATAGATTGAGGGGATCTTCGGAGCGGAGGAGTATCCGGGCATAGACAGCGCCGGCGCCATAGCAGGCTGCGGCGCCCACCACGGCCATCTGCCCCAGAACGCTGGAATCGGTGACATCTATGATGTCGCCGCCGGTGAGGACGGCCACTCCCAGAAAGCCCAGGAGGAGGCCGGAGAGCCGGAGCCAGGTCAACCGCTCGTCCACCAGGATGAGGCTGGCAAAGAGGGCTGTGAACAGCGGCATCGTGGAGTTGAGGACGGATGCGGTGCCGCTCTCGATGTGGATCTCGCCCCAGGATATGAGAAGGAAGGGGACGATGTTGCTCAGCACGGCCAGGCCCGCCACCTTTGCCAGTAGGCGGGGGGACGGCCTGACCGAACGATGACGACCGAAGGCCATGATGGCGACGACGGCCAGGGCGCCAAAGGTGATTCGCCCCTGCACCAGGGCGAGCGGGGAGGTCTCCTCCACCACCACTTTGATGAATAGAAAGGAGGCTCCCCAGACGGAGCCCAGCAGCAGAAGCACCCCGAGAGACCGAGCGTTCATTCTGACTCGTAACCGTTAACGCTAAGCAAAAGGTACAGGAATACTCGACCGGAAGCGAGAGGCGTTGAGCGCCGTCGCAGCGGCTCGAAGGCTGTGGTTCTATTGAAGCCGGTTTCAAATATTGCGTCAAGGGCTATTGCCATTCGGCGGTCAACTGTGTATATTATAGATGCTACCGACCCATAAGGCGGTAAGCCAAGGCGCAACAAGCGTCGTCTATATCCAAGAAGCCAGAGCTCGCTTGGATCGG
>JAIVWR010000208.1:0-2356 GCA_048636435.1 Acidobacteriota bacterium
GACGCGGCCGTTCACCTCGGTCAGAAGGTCGTCCAGCACCGCGATGGTCTCGTCGCGGTCGGAGCAAAAGTGGATTGCCAACATCTCGGCAATGAGCATCTCGAGCGCCGGCATCGGCTCGATCATTCTCACCGCCCGCGTCGGCTCGGGCCAACCTGCCCTGGGAGCGAGCCTTCCGCTCGAATCGGTGGCCGCCGTCGTGCTCGGCTTCCTCTCGGCGGTGCTAGGTGTGGCGTTGCTGGCTTCGGGGCGCTCCTGGGGACGGCTCATCGCCCTCAGCACGGTGACCATAGCGGCGGCGCTGCCCTCCCTGGCGACGGCGGTCGCCTTCCGCTTCGGCTTCCGGACGGCCCAGGAGGAGGCGGATCCGTTCGTCTCCGGCCTGCTGGACCTGGGCGTGGAGGCGATGATGGTTCCCATACGCAACTATCTGGCGTTAACCGTGCTGGGCTTCGCGGTACTGCTGCTCACCCTGGTGTTCATCTGGGCCAGCTCCCGGCAGCCGGCCGGCTCCGTTGACCGCCCTGCGGCCTGAACCTGCAATCGGCGCCGGCAGGACCCCGGGGCGGGCGTAGCTCAGCGGTAGAGCATCTGGAAGTCGTCGCGTGGTTGCCAGCGCTAATATTCGGGGAACTTCACGCCTTCGAACCAGATGGCGACTGCGGTTGCGAAATCGGGTGGCCCAAAGTTGGCCTGGCCGTCGACGATGACGTCGAGGAGGGCAGGCTTGCCCGAATCTACCGCTCGCTTCAGGGCTGGGGTCAGGTCTTTGGGGTCCTCCACTCGCTCCCCGTGCCAGCCGGCGGCCTCCGCCATCTTGTCGTAGCGCACGTCGGCGAAGTCGACACCGATGTAGCGCTTGGCGAAGGCGCTGTCCTGGGCATTCTTGATCATCCCGAAGGCGCGGTCGTTGTTCACGATCATGACGATGTTCGTGCCCAGGCGGGCGGCGGTCTCCAGCTCCTGCACGTTCATCATGAAGAAGCCGTCGCCGCATATGGCGTACACCGGCCGATCGGGGTAGACGAGCTTGGCGGCGATGGCCTTGGGAAGGCCTCCCCCGCCCATACCGGAGTCGCAGGACCAAAGGTAGGCGGAGGACTCGTACATGGGGGTCAAGTAGTGGGCCCAGATGCTGGTGTTGCCGCCGTCGGTGACGAAGAGGGCATCTTGGGGGAAGACGGCGCGGGCATCCCTCACCACGCGCAAGGGGTGCATAGGCACGGCGTCGGAGCTGGCGAGATTCTCGAAGTTCTGCAACCAGGCGGTCTGGGCGGCCCGATACTGGGCGAACTGAGGGCTCTCCTCTCGCGGCTCGATCATGGTGTCCAGAGCGGCGTTGATGTCGCGCAGTGTGGCCTTGGCGTCGCCGAGGATGGCCAGGTCGACCTGTCGGTTCTCGGCGATGCTCTCCGGGGCGGTATCGATCTGGATGATCTTCTGCTGGTCGGGGTGACCCCACATCGGCGGCTTACCCCACAGGTCGAAGCCCCCCAGACGCGAGCCGATGACCAGCGCCAGGTCAGCCTGGGCGTGGGCGGCGATGGAGCCGAATCCGAGGGGTATGAGGTAGAGGGGATGGTCTTCGGGGATGGCGCCGCGGGCGGTGACGCTGGTGGACATGGGGCATCCCAGAAGCTCGGCCAGGGCGATGATCTCGGGGCAGGCCCGCGACTGCAGCGCTCCCCCGCCGGCGTGGATGATCGGGTTCTTGGCCTGGGCCAGCATCTCGGCCGCCTGCTTGACCAACTGGGGGTCGCCGCTGGGCGGGACGGTGGGGCGATAACGGGCGGGCGGCAGGATGTTGATGTCGTCTTCCTCGCCCTCCTCGAAGAGGACGTCCACCGGCACGTCGAGGTGGACGGGCCCGGGGCGGCCGGTGGTCGCCTGGCGAAAGGCCTCCTGTACCATCGCGGGGATGCGCTGCCAGTGAGAGACGAGGGCATTCCACTTGGTGATGGGCTTGAACAAGCCGATGTGGTCGCATCCCTGGGTGGAACCGTGGTCGGGGTAGGACTTCCAGGACTGGTTCTGGGGGGTCAATACCAGCATAGGTATGCTATTGACGTGGGCCTCGTAGACTCCGGGCACCAGGTCCACTGCTCCCGGGCCGACGGTGCCCACGCAGACTCCGACCTTCCCCGTCAGCCGCGAGTAGGTGTCGGCCATGTGGGCGGCTGCCTGCTCGTGGCGGGTCATGATGAAATCGATGCCTTCTTCTCGGCCGAAACGGTGGATGGCGTCCAGCAGGGTGGTCAGCTGGCCACCGGGGATGCCAAAGACGAAACGTACGTCCTCCTGGATAAGGCATTTGACCAGGACATCGGCTCCCAATATCTTGCTCACAGCATTCTCC
>JAIVWR010000209.1:0-2348 GCA_048636435.1 Acidobacteriota bacterium
CCCTCATCGCGAGCAACCTTGGCGAAACCCGGATACATCTGGGTGGCCTCGTAGGTCTCGCCCTCGTAGCCCGAGGTTAGGTTCTGGCGGCTGCTGCCGATGGGGACTCCAGTTACCGGATCGCCCACCTGCTTGAGGAAGCGCATGTGGCCGAAGGCGTGCCCAGTTTCGTGCTGAGCGACCTCACGGAAGAGCTCAGCCACCTCAGGGTGGCCCTCGCTGTCCGCCAGCCGAGCGAAGTACAGGTAGCGTCGGTTTGCCTGCGCCTCGCCTGCGAAGGCGGCCTTGAGGTTCTCGAAGGTCTTAGTGCCTCGCAGATCCTTGCTTGCCATTTCTCTCGTGCCTCCTTCGATCTTCGCTTTTTCTTGTCACGTTTCGACGGCGAGTTTCCATATTGCATGGTGGAGACGAGGGGAGATACGAGATCAGACTCCCGTTGAGCCGTGGCCGCCCGGGCCGCGCTCCGTCTCCGATAGGTTCTCCACCTCCCCGACCGGCAGGTCGGCCCAGCGGCCGATGACCAGCTGGGCGATGCGGTCGCCGTGGCGGATGGTGTATGAATCGAGGGCGCCGAAGAGGTACATGGTGACGAGTACCTCTCCCCGGTAGTCGCTATCGATGGTGCCGAGGGTGACGCCGACCCCCTTGGCCGACAGGCCGGAGCGGGGCCGCACCTGGGCGTCGTAGCCCGGCGGCACCTCGATGGCGATGCCCGTAGGCACCAGGACAGGGTCTCGCCCGAGCTCGACGGAGCCTGTCCCTTCGATGCAGGCGAACAGGTCGAGGCCGGTGGAGCCAGGGGTGGCCCGCTGGGGAAGCCTGGCTCCCGGCCGCAGTCGCCTTACCTTGAGAGCGAGCGGGGACGTTTTCAACAGCCTCCTCTGATATACTGCAAGTCGATTGTAGGCTGGGTTGGCCGTGCGGTAAAGGCAGGAGGAGTCGATGAAGGCGGTACGCATACACGAGTCGGGGGGAGTGGAGAAGTATGTCTACGAGGACGCCCCCGAGCCGGAGATCGCTGCCAACGAGGTGCTGGTGCGGGTGAAAGGCTGCGCCCTGAATCACCTGGAGGTGTGGGCCACGGTGATGCCGCCCGGCACCACCTTCTCCAAGCCCCGCGTTCTGGGCAGCGACGTGGCGGGAGTGGTGGAGGCGGTGGGAGACGCTGTTTCGGGCATCGAAGTGGGCTCGAAGGTGATGATTCAGCCGGGGGTGAGCTGCGGCATCTGTCAGGCCTGCCTGGCGGGCGTGGACAACCTGTGCCCCTCGTACAGCATCCTGGGCCAGGGCCCCTGGGACGGCGGCTTCGCCGAGCTGATCAAGATACCGGCGGCCAACATCATCCCCATGCCCGAGAACCTCTCTTTCGAGGAGGCGGCCTCCATCCCCTTGGTATTCGTCACCGCCTGGCACATGCTGGTCACCCGGGCCGACCTACAGCGGAACGAGACGGTTCTGGTGAACGCGGCGGGCAGCGGCGTGGGCATCGCGGCCATCCAGATCGGCAAGCTGCTGGGGGCGAGAGTGATCGCCAGCGCCGGCTCCGACGCCAAGCTGGAGAAGGCAAGAGCTCTGGGTGCCGACGAGGGCATCAACTACAACGCCGGCGATCTGGGCCACGAGGCCCTTCAGCTCACTGACAGCCGCGGCGTGGATGTGGTCTTCGAGCACATCGGCGGGGAGATCTTCGAGAAGAGCGTGCAGGCCCTGGGCAGGAACGGCCGCCTGGTCACCTGCGGCGTCACGGCAGGGCGGACGGCCGACTTCAACATTTGGTCCTTCTTCCTGCGTCAGCAGACCTTCCTGGGGTCGTTCATGGGCACCAAGAGCGAGCTGCTGGGGATGATGCCCTATTTCCGCAATGGCCAGCTACGGCCGGTGGTGGATCGCGTCTACCCCTTGAGCGAGGTGCAGGCCGCGGTACGCCAGCTCGCAAGCCGCGACCACTTCGGCAAGATAGTGGTAATACCTTAGGGGTGTCTTCCTGGGGAGTGGCGATGATCGCCAGTCGGGGTTATGCGCTGGGCTTCGAGCCGTTGTTCGCCTGCTCCAGAACTCGAGACCACCAGGTCATTGTCTTGCGGTCCCAGTGTACCCAGCCATCCTCTATCGTCTTCAAGACCGATTGCACGGTCATGTAGCCGGAGCCCCTGCCTGGTTGAAGTTCGGCGACGTAGATGGGGGTGCCGGGGTCGATCTCGCCACGCATGACGCGCAGCTTCATCGCTACCCAGTTCGATGTCATCGACTCTTGCAGCTCGGGCTGGGGCCTACTCAATGGGGCCGTAACGAGGTCTCTTATTCCTCTGAGCAGAGCGGATATCGCGCGAATCACGGCTGTCTACCTC
>JAIVWR010000210.1:0-2305 GCA_048636435.1 Acidobacteriota bacterium
CGCCCGTTTGCGTGGTCAGAGCGGCTGCGAGAATGGATGGTCCGGCCTGGTGGGGAACGTCAGGCTGATCCAGCGCTCTTGGGGGCGTGATCCTTCACGTAGGCCACGATGTCCGTCAGCTTCGCGCCCGGCTGAAAGACCTCTCCCACACCCATCGCCTTGAGCTTCGGAATGTCCTGCCTAGGTATGATTCCTCCCACCACCACCTGAACGTGCTCCAGTCCCCTCTCCTTCAGCCGCTCCATCAGCAGCGAGACGACAATCCGCGGCTCTCGGTCCATGATCCGGTACCCGATATAGTCCACGTCTTCCTGGGCCGCCGCCTCCACCATACCTGACGGCTGCTGAAAGCCGGCCAGGATCACCTCGATGCCGGCCTCCCGCAGGGCCCTGGCCACCACGTAGTAGCCAGTGGTGTGACCCGGCGTGTCGGCCACCAGCAGAAAGCGGATCTTCCTTTTCTCTGTCATCGTTCCCTCTAGTAGAGGAAGCTCAAATAGAAGCCGTGCCGCTTCTCCAGCTCATCCATGCCGTGCACTGCCGCCAGCAGCTCGACGATCTCGCCGATGCTCAGATAGGCCTGCACCGCCTCCATCATCGGCTCGACGATATTCTCCCTGGCCTCATAGGCCTCCACCAGCCGCTTCTTGGCCGCCTCGACCTTCTGAGCGTCGCGTTCCCGCTTCACCTTCTCCAGGCGAGCGATCTGCTTGTCCCGCCAGGTGGGGTCGTACTCGAAGGCCTGGCCGACGTCCAGCCCCAGCGCCTTCTCCTCTTCTTCCTCCATCACGTAGCAGTTGACCCCCACCATCGCCCTTTCGCCTGTATCGACGGCCTGCTGGCGGCGGTAGCCCGCCTGGTGAGCCTCCTCCCATATATAGGCCCAGGCCTTCTCCCCACCCATCTCCTCCAGGTGGGCCAGGAGCTTTCCCGCCTCATCCTCCAGTTGGTTGGTCAGAGCCTCGATGCAGTAAGAGCCTCCCAGCGGGTCGATCACCACCGCCGCGTCCGTCTCGTGGAGGATGATCTGCTGAGTGCGCAGCGAGAGGATGGCGGCCGCCTCGGTGGGGATGGCCAGGACTTCATCGAAAGAGTTGACCGACATGGACTGCGCGCCACCAAGCACGGCGGCCAGCGCGTGGATTGTGGAGCGAATGATATTCTGCAGCGGCTGCTGGGCTGTGAGGCTGATGGCCGAGGTCTGGACGTGAAAGCGCATCAGCCAGGAGCGCGGGTCCTTGGCGCCGAACCGCTCGCGCATCAGGCGGGCCCACATGCGCCGCGCCGCCCGATACTTGGCCACCTCCTCCAGGAACTCATCCTCCGCGCTCAGGAAGAACGTCACGCGAGGGGCCACGACGTCAATGTCGATCCCTCGGGCCACAGCCGCCTCGATCGTGCTCACTCCCCCGTACATGGCCATAGCGATCTCTTGCACCGAGGAGATGCCCTGCTCGCGGATGTCGCGCGCGGATACGCTGGTGTGATTCCAGCGAGGCAGATGGCGGCAGCAGTACTCGACCACATCCACGCCGTGGTTGCCCCGCAGTCCCGGCCCTTCACCCCCCGGCAAGACCACGTTCTGAATGGTGCCCCGCAGGTTGGCGAACGGGATGCCCCGCCGCCGAACCTCCGAGAGGATCATGGCGAAGATCGCCACCGACTCGCCGATCTGGTTGATTGTGATCCGCTCCATGTCGATGCCCTGGAACAGCGTCTCGATGTCGTACAGGGTGTCGATCCAGACGCCGCCACGACCCAGAATCCCCAGCGAGCGCTCATCGCTGGATTCGTAGGGAGCATAGCCCATGCCGCACACGCTGAAGCCCGTCTGGCCCTGCTGGAACAGATAGCGCAGCCTCTCATTAGTCTCCTCGGCCGTGCCCAGCCCCACCACCTGCCGCCGCGTCCATTCCTTGGTGCGATAGCCCAAGGGGCTCACCCCGCGGGTAAGGGGGTAGCCGGCGGGAAAGCCCAGGTCGCGCAGATAGTCGCTGCCGGCGACGTCCAGGGGTGTGTAGAGAGGCTTGAGGGGCAGGCCGAACGTCGTTCGTCTCTCACGCGCCTGGGGGTAGCGGCTAAAGAACTGAGCAGCCAGCCTCTCGTACTCCTCCTGTGCCCTCTCGATCTCTCGAAGCTTCTCTTCCTCAGACATACAACTCACCCCTCTGCAACGGAAGCCAGCCCGGCCTCGCCATTATAATAGGCCTGGCCGCCCTGGCGGTAGCCAACGCCCTCGTGCGGTTTGTGGTGGTGGGTCGGCCGTAGCCCGTTGCCCCGCTGCTTGCTTAATCCCACGTCTGCA
>JAIVWR010000211.1:0-2280 GCA_048636435.1 Acidobacteriota bacterium
GGGCGGGGCGGATTGGGCAGGATAGGCCACCGGGTGCTGCAGCGCGGGACGATGCGAGGAATGGAGAAGGGAGCCGATTGCCAGGGAAGGATTCGTTCAGAGGAGGCAAGGGGCTGTTGCGTCGAAACCGGCGTCCTTCCGTCCTCGGAGTCCTTGGAGCTATTCACAAACCCAGGTGCCAGAGGATGGTGTGTTCTGATCCTTGCGAGCGAGCTCGGTAGGGGCGCGCAGTTCCTGCATCCCGGGGAGGCATTCCCAGTGGGACCCGAAAGTGCCAAGGTCCTGGCGCTGGCGGAAATGCTCTGCCTACGCCGTCTGATGCCTGGAATGCCTCGCCCCTACGGCGGGACCGGGGTTGGTTATCAGGCGAGGGGAGAGGCCCTGGTGGACCGGCCGGGTCGTTGGTCAGGCGAGGGGTAGGGTGAAGGTCACGACGGTGCCGCTCGGCGTCCCGACGGAGATCCCGGTCACGGGGCGTTCTTGGCGGGACGCAGTCCCAGGGGAAGTTTCGCTGCTACCGCTTCCACGGAGGTGGCCCTCCCGGCTGGCGATCCAGAGGCGACCGCCATGGGCCTCTACGAGGGCCTGGGCGATGGCCAGGCCCAGGCCGCTGCCACCCTCGGGGCGAGAGCGGGCCCGGTCGGCGCGGTAGAAGCGCTCTCCGATGCGGGGCAGGTCTCCGGCGGGGATGCCGATGCCCTCGTCCATCACCTGCACCCGTACCATCGATTCTCCCCGGGAGCGGTCCGACTGCAGAGGGCCAGAAGAAGGAACCCACCCTGGTGTGGAATCCTGCGCCCGTCCGCGGCTCACGTGGATGGAGACGGTGCCGCCGGGCCGCGAGTATTTGATGGCGTTGTCCAGCAGATTGACCAGCACCTGCTCGATGCGGTCCGGGTCGGCCTGGGCCATGGGCGTTCCGGCGCTGGCCTCCACCTGCAATACCACCCCGCGGGCCCCGGCCCCAGAGGCCAATTTCGCCGCGGTGGTCCGGGCCAACTGCACCACGTCGAGGGGCTCGCTCTGCAGGTGCAGGGCCTCCGAGTCGGCGCGGGAGAGGATCAGCAGGTCGTTGACCAGCCGGATGAGGCGGTCGGTTTCGGTCTCCAGCGTCTCCAGAAACCGGTCGCGCACGGCGGGGTCGTCCACCGCGCCAGCGCGCAGGGTCTCCACGGTGCCCTTGATGGCGGTGAGGGGGGTGCGCAGCTCGTGGGAGACGTTGGCCACAAAGTCGACCTGTGTCTGGCGGGCGGCGCGGAGGCGGGCTGTCATGTCGTTGAAGGCCCGGCTCAGGCGGCCCAGCTCGTCGTGGGAGCCAACGGGCACCTGCTGGTCGAACTGACCCCGCGCCACCGCCCCGGCGGCAGCCGTCAGGCGTCGCAGCGGGCGGGTGATGGCGCCAGACAGCAGCAAACCGGCCGCGCCCGACAGGATGAGGGCCACCGCCGTGGACAGGAGCCAGCGGAGGCGCAGGTCGCCGAGCACGGCCGTAAGGTCGCGGAGGGGTTGGCTGAGATAGACCACGCCGACGAGCTGGTCCTCGACCAGCACCGGCAAGGCCAGGTGCATGGCCTGCTCGTACCTCCCGCCCCGGTCGGTGCGACTGGCATATTCTCCGGCCAGGGCCTGGGCCACCAGGGGATCGTCCCCCAGCTCCTGCCCCTGCCCTGCCTGGGTTGAATCGACAAGCACGGCGCCCCGGGCGTCGAGGATGCGGATGCGCGTGTCCAGTTGGGCACTGAGCTGGAGGGACGCCTCGGCCAGGTAGTCGAGGTCTACGTCGCCGAGGGGGACATCGTCGAGGGGCGGGGCGACGTTCTCAGCCTGGATGGCGATGTCGCCGACACGCTGCTGCTGCAGGGTGTTAAAGGCCGAGACCGGCACATCGAGGGCTGGGTCCTCGACCATGGCGCCGGGGATGAGCGCCTGGGCCGTGATCCGGGCCTGGGCAAAGAGGCTATCCTCCATGGCCTCCAGGAAGTATCGTTCCAGCAGCGAGAGCAAGAGGAAACCCGAGAGGCTCATGGCGACGACGATGACCGCCAGGTGGCTGAGGGTCAGGCGCGTGCGGATGCTGGAGAACATTGCGGTAGTTCCTCGCTTGGTGGTGTCGCACCGGCCTGGCCCCACGGGATGCTTCGCTTACCCAAAGGGTGCTTCGCTGAAAGAGCCGGTGCTGGGCATCGAAAACAATAGGTATGCGCCCTGCATCGCAGGCTTACGGCGGTGCGGGCAGTGTGGCTTCTTCGCTTTGTCGCACCGGCCTGGCCCCACGGGGTG
>JAIVWR010000212.1:0-2262 GCA_048636435.1 Acidobacteriota bacterium
TCACCGGGTTGCTTGGGTAAGGGTGGTCTTTGAAAGCGACCGGGTTCGTGGTTGAACTTGAGTTGGCAGCGCGCCGCCGCCGGGCGGTGACGCCGCAGTTGGGCCTGGCACACTCGATGTGGTGCGTGCTTCTATTGATGGCCGCGGCCCTGGGTGCGGTGGGCTGTGGCTCAGAGGCTGTGCTGGTGCCGACGCCGACAACGCAGGTCTCCACTGCCGTCATCGAAGATCTGCAGGTGGTTGCCTCGGACAGCCTCACGCCGGCCATTCAGGCCGCTGCCTCCGCCTATCAGCGTGACCACCCGGAAGTTCAGATCACGGTCCTGCCACGTGCCAGTTCGTTGGCATCACGCGCACTGCGGCAAGGGGATGCCGAGGTCGCTGTGGTGACGTGGCTGCCGGGGGATCTCGCCGAGGACGCCTGGATTCAGCCCGTCTCGCGCGATGGGTTGGCGACCGTGGTCAACTCGCAGAACGGGCTCCCCGGGGCTACCATGACCCAGCTGCAGGAGCTCTTTCAGGGGCGTCTGGAGGACTGGGCCACGTGGGGTGGGTTGCCCGGGCCACCTCAGTTGGTGAGCCGAGAGACGGCGTCTGGGGCTTATGCCTTCTTCCAGGCCTGGGTGATGCGGGATGCCAGGGTCACGCTCAACGCGCTGCTGGCACCCAGTACCCAGGCGGTCCTGGACTTCGTGGCCGATGAGCCCTTGGCTGTGGGGTATGTCTCCACCGCGTGGCTGGATGGCCGTGTCAGGGCTGTGGCCGTCAATGGCGTGCCACCTTCAAAGGAAGCCATTGCCGCAGGACTCTATCCGATGACGCGCACGAACTTCGTGGTGACGTTATCAGAACCCGACGGGGCCGCCCGCGGGTTTGTGCAGTGGCTGCTGGCCGAGCCGGGGCAATCCGTGCTGGAAGCGCACGGGTTCGTGGCTGCGCCCTAGTCCCGTGGGCGCCGACCTCTATCCCCTTGACGTGGACGACGTAGGGCATGCAGTCGACCCCCTTCATCTCCCCTATCTTCTTGGCGGCCCTGTAAGTGCCCTCGGCGAGGATGTCACCGATCCCTTCGCGCCTCGCCATCATCCGCAGGAGCCTGTCGAAGGCCTCGACGTCCCCCCACTCCAGCTTGAACCCGAGGTCCTCCTCGGTGAGGATCCCCCTCTGGTAGAGCTCGGCGGCGAAGGCAGCGGCGTTGCCCGCGCCTATGGCATGGTGGCCCAGGTTGTCCACGAGGGCGCTGAGGTGGATGTTGTCGGCCGGGTCGAATATCCCAAAGTTGGTCCCCAGGTATGACTGGAGCTCGTAGTCGGGGTTGTCGGTTATGTCCCCCTTCCATCTGCCGCTTGGGATGCAGCTCAGCTTCATGCAGTTGCATGTGCAGTTGAAGTCCGTCCAGTACTTCTTCACCCAGAACCGGCTCTCGAACATGGGACCCCCGAACGTCCGCTCGTCGTGCCACTCCTCCTGCCAGTTCCTGACGGGTTCGGAGCTCAGCGTGGCGCCCGTGGACCAGCCCCCATAACCCGTGCCCTGACGGCGGAAGCTTTCGCGCGCTATTAGCTCCTCGTGAGCCTTCTTCCATAGGAGCTTGACGGCCTCGGGGGCCCAGACATCGGGGAGCGGCCCCCTCCCCTTGGCGACGATGGCCTTCAGGTTCTTGGAGCCCATGACGGAGCCGTATCCGCCGTAGCCACACGCGTGGCAGAGCTTGGTCATCACCCCGGCGTTCCTGACCATGTTCTCCCCGGCGGGGCCGACGTAGATCATCCCCGGCTCCTTCCAGAGGCCGACGTTGGGCTTCCTCCTTGTGAGCTCCTCCGAGACCTCCTTGTTGAGTATCTTCAGCGTTTCTTCGCCTATTGTTCCCCATAGGTGTCCTGCGTCCCTGATCTCGCCTCCCTCCTCGGTGACGAGGATGTAGACTGGGTCGCTGGCCTTGCCTGTGACTATGACGCCGTCGTAGCCCGCGGTTCTGAGCTCGTGGGCGAACTCGGTGCTGGCGGTGGAGCCGACTGTGCCATTGCTGACAGGGGACTTCCCAGTGACGCAGATGCGCCCGCCTGGGTAGATGCCCGTCATGGGCCCCGTGAGGGCTAGGAGAATGTTCTCGGGGCCGAGGGGGTCGACCTTGGCCCACCTGTCACCGATCCTGTCCCAGAGGATCTTGGCGCCGAGGCCCCTGCCGCCGAAGTAGTCCTCCAGTGTCCGCTCGTCGATGGTGGTGTCCTTTGTCTTCTCCTTTGTGAGGTCGACTTCGAG
>JAIVWR010000213.1:0-2191 GCA_048636435.1 Acidobacteriota bacterium
ATGTACTGACGGCAGCGCTCCACCTTGAGCAGGTACTCCTCCAGGTCTATGTTAGAGCGCACGGCCTGCTCCCCTGGGCCGTACGAAGCCTCCACAGGGTAGGCCACGCTCGGCAAGGGGCGCGCCAGCCGCTCCACCAGCTCGTCGATGCGCCAGACGGCCTGGCGGTAGGCAGCGTCGATGTCGCCGTCCAGGCGGGCGTGGCTGACCACCTTGATAGTGTGCTTCAGGTGGTCGAACACCAGCATCGTGTCGACGAACATGAAGATTGCCTCGGGCAGGTTCAGCACCTCGCTCTCCCCTATGGGCACCCGTGGCTCGAAGTGGCGAATCGCGTCGTAGGACAGATAGCCCACGGCGCCGCCGGTGAAGCGGGGCAGGCCCGCCACCGGCGCCAGGCGGAAGCGACCCAGCTCCTCCTCGATGGCCCGCAGGGGATCGGAGCCCTGGCGGAGGTCGGGATACGGCCCCAGGCGAAGCACCCGATAGGGCTCGGTGCCGATGAAGCTGTAGCGGGCCAGGCGCTCGCCTCCCTCCACGCTCTCCAGGAGGAAGGAGTGATCGCCCTGCGCCACCTTGAGGTAGGCCGACACAGGCGTCTCCAGGTCGCCCGTCACCTCGCGATAAATGGGCGCGAGGTTTGCCCGGCCAGCCAGCTCCTTGACCTCGGCTAGGCTTGGGTAATACATCCCTCTCTCGTTCGACCCCCTGACCACCCCATTAGAACGGGGCTCCTTCCTTACAGCTTCGGCACGTGAGTCATGGCCTCCCGCACCTTCTCGGCCGGGTAGGCGTGATCCTCCAGCTTGCCCGCCAGGAAAGCCTCGTAGGCCGTCAGGTCCAGAAGGCCGTGGCCGCTGTGGTTGAACAGGATCACCCGCTTCTCGCCGGCCTCGCGGGCGGCCAGCGCCTCGTCGATGGCACAGCAGATCGCGTGGGCGGCTTCCGGCGCCGAAACGATGCCCTCGGTCCGAGCGAACTGGACGGTGGCAGCGAAAGCCTTGGTCTGGTGATAGGCCCTGGCCTCCATCACCCCCTCGTGGCAGAGCTGGCTGATGATGGGTGCCATGCCGTGATAGCGCAGGCCGCCGGCGTGGATGCGGGGCGGGATGAAAGTGTGGCCCAGGGTGTGCATCTTCAGCAGGGGCGTCTGCTCAGCGATGTCGCCGAAGTCGTAGGCGTACTCGCCGCGGGTGATGCTGGGACAGGACTCGGGCTCCACGGCGATGAACCGGGTCTTGGTGCGACCGGCCAGCTTGTCCCTCATGAAAGGCAGAGCCAGGCCGGCGTAGTTCGAGCCACCGCCCACGCAGCCGATGATCACGTCGGGGTACTCGCCGGCCATCTCCATCTGCTTCATCGCTTCCTGGCCCACCACCGTCTGGTGGAGAAGCACGTGGTTGAGAACACTGCCCAGCGAGTACTTGGTGTCGTCGCGGCCGACGGCATCCTCCACCGCCTCGCTGATGGCGACGCCCAGGCTCCCCGGCGAATCCGGGTCCTGCGCCAGCACGTTCCGACCGGCCTGAGTGTCGCGGCTGGGGCTGGGCACCACCTTGGCGCCCCAGGTCTCTATGAGAATGCGGCGGTAGGGCTTCTGCTCGTAGCTAACGCTCACCATGTACACCTTCAGCTCCAGGCCAAAGAAGGCACAGCCCATAGCCAGAGCGCTACCCCACTGGCCGGCTCCCGTCTCGGTGGTGAGGCAGCGCACCCCCTCCTGCTTGTTGAAGTAGGCCTGGGCCACCGCCGTGTTGGGCTTGTGCGAGCCAGCGGGGCTGACACCCTCCCACTTGTAGTAGATGTGGGCGGGGGTATCGAGGGCCCGCTCCAGCCGGTGGGCCCGGTGCAGGGGCGAGGGCCTCCACAGCTTGTAGACCTCCAGCACCTCCTCCGGGATGTCGATGTAGCCCTCCGTGCTCATCTCCTGCTGGATGAGGGCCATGGGGAAGATGGGAGCCAGCGCCTCCGGCCCGATCGGCTCGTGAGTAGCCGGGTGCATGGGCGGCGGCGGCGGCCAGGGCAGGTCCGGCAGGATGTTGTACCACCGGCGGGGAATATCTTTTTCGGTCAGGATGAACTTGGTCTGCATGGAATACCTCCTTTGCCTCAAGCTCCAGCTAGCAACCAAGAAGCCCCTCGCCCAAAGGGACGAGGGGCCTTCCTCTCGCGGTGCCACCCTTCTTTCCGC
>JAIVWR010000214.1:0-2164 GCA_048636435.1 Acidobacteriota bacterium
TTGGAGGAACTGGGGGCGCTGGAGCTAGCGACGGCTACCCCGCCTGCGGGCGTGGCCTTTGAGGAGGACGAGCGCTGGATCGCCGTCAACCTGACCACCCAGCGGGCGACGGCCTTCATTGGCGCTCAGCCGGTGCGGGTCGCCCTGGTGACGACGGGGATGCCCGACTGGGAGACGCCCACCGGCGACTTCCGCGTCTATTGGCGGGTCGAAAATGAGACTATGGACTCCGAGGGTCTTGGCATCCCTATAGACTCTCCCGATGGCTGGTATGTGGACAATGTCCTGTACACCCAGTACATCTTCAGCGGCATCACGCTGCACTATAACTACTGGCGCCCTCAAAGCTACTTCGGCAACATTCCGTCCAGCCACGGCTGCGTAGGCCTGGGCTACAGCGACGCCAAGTTCTTCTGGGACTTCGCCGACATCGACACGCGGGTGGTGGTGTACGAGGAGGGGCAGGATTCCGAGCAGGGCCTATAGTCTAAGGCCCTACACCTGCAGGCTCATGTCCAGGGCCCCGGCCGAGTGGGTGATCGCCCCCACGGAGATGTAGTCGACGCCCGTCTCCGCCACCCGCCGCACGTTCTCCAGGTTTATCCCGCCTGACGCCTCGAGAATGGCCTGGCCCCGCGCCATCTCCACCACCCGTCGCATGTCCTCGGGGGGCATGTTGTCCAAAAGGAGCTCCCCTGCTCCTGCCTCCAGCGCCTGGCGCGCTTCATCGACGGTGGTGACTTCGATCTGGACCCTCATACCGGCCGGCGCTTCCTGACGGGCCAGACGCACGGCCTCGGCGATGCCCAGGCCGCGGGCGCGCAGGGCGGCCAGGTGGTTGTCCTTGATGAGGACGGCGTCGGCGAGGGTGAGGCGGTGGCTCTGGCCGCCGCCCACCCGTACGGCGTACTTCTCGAGCGTGCGCAGGCCGGGGGTGGTCTTGCGGGTATCGCGGATGCCCACAGGCAGGCCGGCGATGGCCGCGACCAGGCGGGCGGTAGCGGTGGCCACGCCCGAGAGGTGGGTCAGGTAGTTGAGGGCTACCCGCTCGCCCCGCAGGATGGCGGCCAGGGGCCCCTCGATGCGAACGACCTCCTGCCCCGGCGACAGGCGGTTTCCTTCGGCCGCCAGCGGCCGCCATTGCAGTGAGGGGTCGACTGCCTTGAACACCGCTTCGGCCATAGGCAGGCCGGCCAGCACCCCCTCCTCCCTGGCGATGATGACGCCTCTCCCCTTCTGCTCTGGCGGTACCAGGGCAGCAGTGGTCACGTCCTGCCAGGCCTGGTCCTCTTTGAGGGCGCTGTTGGCCAGGCGGCGCAGGTGGGCCTGGCGGAGCTTGGGGAGCGGTACCTCAGTCATGGCGACGAAAGACGATGTGTCGATGCCAGGCCTTGGACCGCTCGGGGAAGTCGGAGCGGTAGTGGGCCCCCCGGCTCTCCTCACGCATGAGCGCTCCCTCTGTGACCAGGCGGGCGCAGAGAAGCAGGCTGGCCAGCTCGTGCGAAGGGCGATCGGTGGACTCGGCGAGCGAGGCCTGCCAGGCAGATAGAGCGGCCTTGGCCTCGGCCAGCGAACGGCCGTCGCGGACGATGCCCACCTTCTCCCACATGAGGGACTGCAGTGCGCCCAGGTCCAGGGGAGCGACCTTGGCTGGTTTGGGCTGGCTGAGGGAGACGGCTTCAGCGCTGGCCTCGTTCACTCTGAGCTCCTTGAGAAGGGTTCGCTGGACGACTCGCTTGGCGAAGACAATGGTCTCCAGGAGGGAGTTGCTGGCCAGGCGGTTGGCTCCGTGAACGCCTGTGCAGGCGGCTTCGCCGCAGGCGTATAGGCCGCGGATGGTGGTCTCGCCCCAGGTGTTGGTGCGCACGCCGCCCATTGTGTAGTGGGCGGCCGGCGATACAGGGATGGGGGTGGTGGTAATGTCCAGGTCGTGGTCGAGGCAGAAGCGGTAGATCTGGGGGAAGCGAGATGTCACCCTGGAAGGCGGCAGGTGGGTTACATCCAGATAGACGTGGTCGGTGCCGGCCTTGTTCATCTCCGTCAAGATGGCTCGAGCTACCACGTCGCGCGGGGCCAGCTCGGCCGCCGGATCGTAGTCGGTCATGAAGGTCCGCCCTTGATCATTGCGGAGGAATGCCCCTTCTCCCCGCACCGCCTCCGAGGT
>JAIVWR010000215.1:0-2153 GCA_048636435.1 Acidobacteriota bacterium
TAGAAGGGGGTGAATATTGGTCGCGGCCACGCGACAACGGACGCCGCCTGCGGCCTGTCCCCGGGTTCAGCACGGTACACTTTTCCTCCTCTGGCTCGCCTCCTTGCAGCAGGACCTCGTCGCAGGGTAGCCTTTGCTTGTGGGGAGAGTTGCCAATGAGTGACAAGACGCGGGCTGCCGACGAGAAGGGAAGCGCGGGGACAGCAGGGACGCTCCTGCTGGAGATGCGCGACGTGAGCAAGATCTACGAGACGGGGCAGGTGGAGATCCGCGCCCTGGACGGCGTGAGTCTCGCCTTCCAGGGCGGCGAGCTGGTGGTCGCGCTTGGCCCCAGTGGGTCGGGTAAGACGACCCTCCTCAACCTGGTGGGCGGCCTGGACCGCCCGACCGCGGGCACGATCCGCTACGGCGGCACGGACATCACCAGGCTATCCGACGGCGATCTGGGGCGGTTTCGGCGCGACCACATCGGCTTCGTGTTCCAGTTCTTCAACCTGATCCCTACCTTGACCGCCCGTGAGAACGTAGAATTCGCCGCCGAGCTGGTCTCGCACGACTCGCGCCAGACGGAAGAGCGGGTGAGGGAGCTGCTGAGGCTGGTGGGCCTGGAGGAGAGGGCCGACCACTTCCCGAGCCAGCTCTCGGGCGGCGAGCAGCAGCGGGTGGCCATCGCGCGGGCCATGGCCAAAGACCCGAACATCCTCCTGTGTGACGAGCCGACGGGCAACCTGGACTTTCGCACCGGCCAGCAGATCCTGGGCCTCCTCCAGAAGCTGACCAGCGAGCAGGGCAAGACCTGCGTTCTGGTCACCCACAACACTGCTATCGCTGGCGTGGGGACGCGGGTCGTCCGATTGCGCGACGGGCGCGTCCAGTCGGACGAGCGGAATGCCAGCCCGCTGCCGGCGTCCGAGGTCGAGTGGTAGAGAGGGGAGCGGGAGAGGCGACAGAGGACGATGAACCGCAAGATCCACCTGCTGGTGCTTCGTGACATAATGGCCCGGCGCTTTCAGTTCGGCGCTCTGGCCATCATCATCGCGCTGGGCATCGCCATTTTCGTATCGATGACGGTGGCCTTCACCAACGCTGAGCGCTCGTACGATCGCACCTACGAGGCGACCCGCTTCGCCGACTTCAGCGTGAAGGTCACGCAGGCGCCGGAGTCGGTAGTGGACGAGGTGCGGCAACTGGCGAACGTGGAGGCGGTGGAGGGTCGGGTGGTGATGGATACGGGCCTCCAGCTGGACGACGAACGGTTGGTGCAGGCGCGGCTCATCGGCCTCCCGGCGGATCGGCGGGCCGCGGTCAACGACGTCATCGTCGAGTCCGGGCGCTACTTCGAGGCGGACGAGGGGGCGGTCGTGCTGCCGCTGGACAAGTTCGCCGATTTCCACGACCTCAAAAGCGACCAACGCCTTCAGTTCTACACGCCTGAGGGCCTGCAGGAGCTTCGTATCGTCGGGACGGTCTCCAGTCCCGAATACCTGCTGATGGCGGAGAGCAAGCAGGACCTGCTGCCCAGCCCGCGCCGCTTCGGCGTCTTCTTCGTGCCGAACGCTTACCTGCAGGAGCTGTTCGGGATGCAGGGGCAGGTCAACGAGGTCAACGTGCTGGTGGAGAGCCAGGGCCAGCGCGAAGACACGATCGTGGATGTAACCGGAAAGCTGGAGCCGTACGGCGTGCAGCAGACGGTGCGGCAGGAGGACCAGCCGAGCAAGGCAACCACTGACCTCGACCTTGAGAGCGGTCGCGATTTCGCTATCCTGCTCCCCGCCCTGGTGCTGGTCATAGCGGCCTTCGCCATCTACATCGCCATGAGCCGCCTGGTGCGGGCGCAGAGAACGCTCATCGGGCTGTTCAGGGGCATCGGCTACGGCAGAGGTTCCATCGTCGTGCACTACCTTCTCTTCGCCGTGGTCATTGGGGTGGTGGGCGGCAGCGTCGGCGTCGCGGCGGGCTACGGCCTGGGCTACCTTCTCACGGGCCTGTACGCCGACGCCCTGGCTATCCCCCTCATTGCTTATGAGTTTCAGCTTATGCCCATCGTGGTCAGCGTGATCGTGAGCCTGGCGGTGGCGTTGGTGGCGGCGGCGGCGCCAGCCTGGGCGGCCAGCCGCATGCTGCCCGCGCCGGCCATGCGTCCGTCGCCGGAG
>JAIVWR010000216.1:0-2123 GCA_048636435.1 Acidobacteriota bacterium
GCTGGCCTGGGGGTGCCATCCGATGTCTCCCTGGCCATGGAGGTCGGGGCCGACGCGGTGCTGGTCAATACGGCTATAGCCGAGGCGCAAGACCCCGCCCTCATGGCCGAGGCCTTCCGCCTGGGGGCGGAGGCGGGACGGCGGGCGTACCTGGCGGGACGCATCGCCAAGAAGGCCTACGCCTCGGCCAGCAGCCCGATCGAGGGCGTGGCCCGGCCGGCCGCTGGTTCCTGATGAAGCTGCCCATACCCTGCCTGACCCTTATCACCGACCGCCGCCTGTGCCAGAGCCTATCGCTGGAGGAGGCGGTGGCTCGAGCGGTCGGCGGGGGGATCAACGCGGTGCAACTGCGGGAGAAGGACCTAGCGGCGACCGAACTCGTGCCTCTGGCCGACCACCTGCGGGCGATAACGCGGGACAAGGCGCTTCTGATCGTGAACAGCCATCTGGATGTGGCCCTGCTCTGCGGCGCCGACGGCGTTCATCTGCCGGAAAGGGGCCCGTCGGTGGCCGCGACCCGCCGCCTGGCGGGGGATGGTCTCATCATCGGGCGCTCCGTGCATAGCGCGGAGGAGGCGGTGAAAGCCGAGGAGGAGGGCGCGGACTACGTGCAGGTGGGGGCCATCTTCCCCACTCGCTCCCACCCCGGACCTCGCGCTGGGCCGGGGCTCGTGGAAAGCGTCGCCGCCAGGGTGACCATCCCTATTGTGGCCGTCGGCGGCATCACCGCCCGCAATGTGGGTGAGGTGATGCAGGCGGGGGCCAGAGGCGCCGCGGTCATCTCGGCTATCCTGGGCTCGCCCTCGCCCGGAGCGGCGGCCCGGCGGCTGGCTGAAGCCATGGTCGAGGCGGCAGCAGTGCCTGCCCGGAGGACGAGGTCGTGATCACCCTCACTGTCAACGGCGAGAAGCGAGAGCTGGAGGAGCCGGTCAGGCTCACCGCCTTCCTGGAGACCCTCGACTTCAATCCCCGCCACGTGGCCGTGGCCCGCAACGGGACCGTGCTCCAGCGCAAGAAGTGGCCGGAGGTCGTCCTTCAGGACGGCGACGTCCTGGAGATCGTGCGCATGGTGGGGGGAGGCTAAGGGGCTTTTTCCATGGCAGCTCGCGACGTAATCATCGTTGGCGGTGGCGTTATTGGATGCGCCATCGCCTACTATTTGACCGATGCGGGCGCGAAGGTGACCATCGTCGAGCGGGGGGAGATCGGCGGCGAGGCGTCGGGGGCGTCGGCGGGCATCCTGGCCCCCCTGGAGCTGACTGTGGAGCAGGGCCCTCTCCTCGACCTATGCCTGGCCAGCATGCCGTTTCATCCCTCGCTGGCCGACACCTTACGAGAGCAGACGGACATCGACGTCGAGTACCTGCGTTCGGGCATCTTGCGGGTGGCCCTCAGCGACGCGGATGCCGCCGACCTGCGTGCCCTTGTGGAGCGCCAACCGCTGGGGGGCGAGATGGAGTGGGTGGATGCCGAGGCGCTGCGCCGCCTGGAGCCGCGACTGGCGGCGGCCCGCGGTGGCGTGTACTCTCCTCACCTCCACCAGGTGGACGCTCATCGTCTGACGCAGGCCCTGGCTCAGGCGGCGGTCGCTCGCGGCGCGACGCTACGCCAGGGTGTGGCGGTGACAGGATTTGTGACCAACGGCTCGCGGGTGAGCGGCGTGCGGACTGACGATGGGAGGATGACGGCGGGGCACGTGATTCTTGCCGCCGGCTGCTGGACGGCGGCCCTCGGGCGGCGATTGGGCGTGGCCCTGCCGGTGAGGCCGATGCGGGGGCAGATGCTGGCCTTCCCCAACTTCTCATCACCGCTGAGGCACATCCTCTTTGATCAGGATGGCGACTACCTCGCGCCTAAGGCCAACGGCTTCCTCTTCGTCGGGTCGACGGTAGAGGACGTGGGCTTCCGCAAGAACACCACCGTGAAGGGCCTCGCCGGCCTGCGAAGGATGGCCGCGACTCTGGTGCCCAGTCTGGCCTACGCCGAGGTGGCCTCGGACTGGGCTGGCCTGCGGCCGGGCTCCCCCGATGACCTGCCCATCCTCGGGCCTGTCCCCGGCTGGGAAGGGTTGAGCGTGGCGAGCGGCCACTTCCGCAAGGGGATCCTCCTGGCACCTATCACTG
>JAIVWR010000217.1:0-2115 GCA_048636435.1 Acidobacteriota bacterium
GAGCCAACGCGCGTCGGGAAGACGGGGCTCCTCGTAGCCTCGGCCGCCGCGCGGAGGCCTTCCGCTAGTCGCGCCGATTTCTCCTCCAGGCGCTGGTAGGTTCCAGGTTCAGCGAGGACTTTGAGGGTCTCGATGCCGGCGGTCATAGACAGGGGATTGCCGGAGAGAGTGCCCGCCTGATATACAGGGCCCAGGGGTGCTACCATCTCCATGATCTCCCTGCGGCCACCATAGGCTCCAACCGGAAGGCCGCCGCCGATGACCTTGCCCAGGCAGGTCAAGTCGGGCGTTACGCCATACAGGGCTTGGGCTCCACCATAGGCCACCCGGAAGCCGGTGATCACCTCGTCGAAGACGAGCAGCGCCCCCTCCGCCCTGGTCATCTTGCGCATGCCCTCCAGGAAGCCGGGCTCGGGGGGTATCACCCCCATGTTCCCCGCCACGGGCTCGACGATCACGGCGGCGATGTCACCGCGATTCTCGCTGAACAAGCTTTCAACTGCCTGCAGGTCGTTGTAGGGAGCTATCAGGGTGTCCTGGGCGATGGCCTCTGGCACACCGGCGCTGTCAGGAAGGCCAAGGGTGGTCACCCCGGAGCCCGCCCGAACCAAGAGGAAGTCGGCATGTCCGTGGTAGCAGCCCTCGAACTTGATGATCTTGCTCCTCCCTGTGAAAGCGCGGGCCAGGCGTAGGGCGCTCATGGTGGCCTCGGTGCCCGAGTTGACGAAGCGCACCATTTCGATGGAGGGCACTGCCTCCACCACCCGTTTGGCCAGTTCGGTCTCCAGCGCGGTGGGGGCACCGTAGCTGATCCCTCGCTCCGCGGCCTCTTGCAGAGCGCCTATCACTTGCGGATGGGCGTGCCCCAGGATCAGGGCACCCCAGGACAGGACGTAGTCGATGTAGCGCCGGCCGTCCGCGTCGTAGATGTGGGGGCCCTCCCCCCTGGCAATGAAGAGCGGCTCTCCTCCCACGGCACGGAAAGCCCTGACAGGGCTGTTGACGCCGCCCGGCATGTACCTCTGGGCCTCAGCGTAAAGGCTCCGCGACCTGCTTGTCGTGACCCCCTGGGCTGGGGCAAAGTACTT
This sequence comes from Acidobacteriota bacterium, assembly GCA_048636435.1. Classification (GTDB taxonomy): domain Bacteria; phylum Chloroflexota; class Dehalococcoidia; order SM23-28-2; family SM23-28-2; genus SM23-28-2. The sequence continues at coordinate 1,089 of JAIVWR010000217.1, forward strand.
GGGTCGTGCCTTCTTATACTCCTTCGTGCTGACCAGGATGACGTAGTCGCTGATACCAGTCTCCTGAGAGATCTTTTGAGCGAGGGCCTGGCAGCTCTCTTTGCTTTTGGCATGGATCATCGTGAAGAGGTTGTAAGGCCAGTCGGGGTAGGTGAGGCGCTGGTAGCAGTGGCTGACCTGGGGCAGAGAGGCGGCGAACGTCGCCACGCTCTCGATGCTGTCGTCCGGCACCCGCCAGGCGACCATGCCGTTGGCGACATAACCTGCCTGCCGATGGTGGAGGACGGCGGCGAAGCGACGCAGCCAGCCCGCAGCCTTGGCCTCTTGCAGCCAGGCGAGCACTTCCTCCTGGCTCACACCCAGGCGATCGGCCACGCCCGCGAAGGGCTGAGGGACGATTTCGATATCCTCCTGCAGTTCGCGGATGAAGGCGGTATCGCGGCTGGTGGGGGCAATGGTGGGACGGCTGTCTTGAGGGCTATCGAGAGGCGCAATGGCGCCGGCAGCCTCCATATCCAGTTGCATGCCGATCTTGAAGACGCGCAGCGCCGGAAATAGGCGATAAGGATAGCCGCCTGCCTCGTCAACCAGCGCCTCGACCGCGGCCTCCAGATCCTCGTGTGAGGGCACGGCCAGGGTAAACCAGAGGTTCCAGGTGTGGTCGCGCTCGTAGTTGTGGCTGACCCCTGGATGGCGATTGATCGCGGCCGCTGCTCGATCGACCTCGTCCTGGGGGGCCTGCATGGCCACCAGGGTGCTCTTGTAGCCCAAGGCGGTCGTGTCGAAGATGGCGCTGATCTGGCGGATGAGCCGTCCCTTCTCGGGGCCCTTGAGGCGTCGCACGCGGGCCAGCACTTCTTCCTCGGGCAGCCCAAGCCTCTGCCCGATTGCTGCGAAGGGCTGCACGGTTGGGGGGAAGTCTCGCTGCAAGATGTCCAGCAGGCGGCGATCGACGATGTCTAGCTGCTCAGCGGCCGTCTCTTTGGCCTTTGTCATCGTAAGCGTCTCCTGGGAGCGGGGGACAATT
>JAIVWR010000218.1:0-2099 GCA_048636435.1 Acidobacteriota bacterium
GCCCCCTGTGTGATCGTGAACATACAGAGGGGCGCTCCCTCCACCGGCCTTCCCACTCTGGTGGGCCAGTCCGACATGATGCAGGCCAAGTGGGGCTCCCACGGCGACTACGAGATCGTGGCCTACGCCCCCTCCTCGCCCCAGGAGTGCTTCGACTATGTGATCAAGGCCTTCAACACCGCCGACCGCTGGCGCATTCCCGTGTTCGTTATGGCCGACGAGCTGATAGGCCACATGACGGAGCGGGTAGTAATACCGCCCGCCGACCAGATCCCGCGGGTGGAGCGAAAGCTGCCTCGCCATAAGCCAGGGGATAAGTCCTTTCTCCCCTTCCTAGCGGAAGACGAGGACCTGGTGCCGCCCATTGTCCACGCAGGCGAGGGCTACCGTGTGAACTACGACAGCCTCACCCACGACGAGAAGGGCTATCCGGCCACCTTCGCCGAGCCCCATGACCGCTTGGTGCGCCGCCTGGTGAACAAGATCCGCTTGCACGTCGACCAGATCATCGAGTACGAGGAAATATTCCTGGATGATGCCGAGGTAGCGGTTATTGCCTACGGCTCCACAGCCCGCTCGGCCCGGCGGGCGATAAACGAGGCACGCCAGCAAGGTATCCGGGTGGGCCTCCTGCGCCTCATCACCGTCTGGCCATTCCCCGAGAACAAGGTGAGGGAGCTGAGCAATCAGGTCAAGGCGTTTGTGGTGCCAGAGCTGAATTTGGGCCAGATATCCAGGGAGGTTGAGCGCTTCACCAGCCTGCCGGTAGTCGGCGTCAACCATGCCGGCGGGGTCATGATGGCGCCGGACCCCATCCTGGACGCTATTAAAGAGGTGGTAAAGAATGCCTGAGATCGTAGTCCACAGTCACCCCATCGACAGCGTCTTCCGGGCTGACCGGTTGCCGCACATTTGGTGCCCTGGCTGCGGCATCGGCCCTGCCGTTCACGCCTATGCCCAAGCCATCCTGGAGTCGGGCATCCCCAAGGATCAGCACGCGTGCGTGTCCGGCATCGGCTGCACAGCGCGGGTCCCTGGCTACATGGATGTCGACTCCTACCACACCACCCACGGCAGGGCTATCCCCTTTGCCATAGCGATAGCCCTGGTGAAGCCAGAGATGGAGGTGACCGTGTTCAGCGGCGACGGCGACCTCTTCGGCATCGGCGGCAACCACTTCATCCACGCCGCCCGCCGCAACGTAGACATAAATGTCATTTGCATCAACAACTTCAACTACGGCATGACCGGCGGCCAGGCAGGTCCAACCCTCCCCCTGGGAGCACGAGCTACCACCGCCCCCTATGGTAACACCGAGCCGCCCTTCAACCTGCCCTATCTAGCGGCGGCAACGGGAGCAGTGTTTGTGGCCCGCTGGACAGCTCTGCACGTCCGCCAGCTCAAGGAGGCAATGCTGCGGGCCATGCAGAAAAAGGGCTTCACCTTCATCGAGGTATTGGCCCCCTGCCCGGTGGGCTTCGGCGGCCCCAACGACCTTGGTGACGCGATACAGGAGGTGTGGCTGTACCGCGAGCGCTGCGTGGTGGACCACAACGCTCACCTGCCAGACCTAGAGCTCGACCTGCGGCGCAAAGATGCTCCCTTCGTCATGGGCAACTTTGTGGATATCGACAAAGCACCCTTCGACCCCCTGGCGATGATGAAGAACAAAGGAGAGTAGGCCATGCGACACGACATCAGAGTGGCCGGCTTCGGCGGGCAGGGCATGCTCCTGGCAGGCCTCCTTATCGGCAAGGCGGCGGCCCTCTACGATGGCAAGGAGGCCGTCCTCACCCAGTCGTACGGCCCTGAGGCCCGCGGCGGTGCCAGCAACGCCGACGTCATCATCGACGACGATCCCATCGACTACCCTCTGGTAGCGCACCCCAACCACTTCGTGGCTATGTGCCAGGAGGCCTACGAGCGCGCCGATGAGGTGATAGAGCGGCATCGACGGCTTGGGCGTGCGGAGCGTGTACTGGTCGAGATACTCGCCGGCGAATTCGTCGGTCAGGTAGGCGGACAGGTCGCGATTGACGAACTCGGCCGAAAGCAGGTTGTACGAATTCTCGCCCAGGGCTTTGCCGTAAGCGTCGTGG
>JAIVWR010000219.1:0-2095 GCA_048636435.1 Acidobacteriota bacterium
GGGAGAAGGATGCGTTGTCCCGCCACGTCGCCGATGCCGGTCGCGATCTCTTCCGCCAGGTAGACCTCGGGCATGTAGTCGACCCGGAGGCCGTATCGCTGGAGGGCCTGGGCAGTGGCCGGGCCGATGGCGGCGATTCTCGGTCTCTCCAGGGCCTCGATATCCGTTCCCTTTTCGCTCATTCTGTTCACAAGAGCGCGCACTCCATTGGCGCTGGTGAAGACCAGCCAGTCGTAGGCGGAAAGCGTGGCGATGGCCTCGTCCAGCGGGGTCATATCCTTGGGCGGGGCGATCTCGATGGCGGGGTACTCCAGTGGCTCCGCTCCCAGCTCCCGCAATCGCTCGGAGAGGGCGCTCGCTTGCTCCCGCGAGCGGGTGACCAGGACCCGCTTGCCGAAGAGGGGCTTTGAATCGAACCAGCGGAGCTTCTCCCGCAGAGCCACCACCTCGCCAACGATCGTCACCGCTGGCGGCTTGATATCGGCCTCTCGCGCTTTCTCCACGATATCGGCCAGGGTGCCGGTCACCGTCTTCTGGCGCGCCTCCGTTCCCTGCTGGACGATGGCTACCGGCGTGCGGGGGTCTCGCCCGTGCTCGATCAGCTTGGCGACGATCTGGGGCAGATTGCCGACGCCCATGAGGCAGACCAGGGTGCCCACTCCCGTGGCCAGCTTCTGCCAGTCGAGGCTGGAATCGGCCTTGGTGGGGTCCTCGTGGCCGGTGACCACGGCGAAAGCGCTGGTCTGATGGCGATGGGTGACGGGTATGCCGGCGTAGGCCGGGGCGGCGATGGCGCTGGTCACTCCGGGCACCACCTCGAAAGACACCCCCGCCTCTGCCAGGGCTTCCGCCTCCTCGCCACCGCGGCCAAAGAGGAAGGGGTCGCCTCCCTTCAAGCGCACCACGACCTTCCCGGCGAGCGCCTTTTCCACCAAGAGGGCGTTGATCGCCTCCTGAGGCAGAGTGTGCCGTTGGGGGCTCTTGCCCACATCGATCATCTCGCATCCCTGAGGGGCCTGCCTGAGCAGGCCCGGGCTGACCAGGCGGTCGTGGACGATTACATCTGCTTTCTGGAGGCAGGCCAAGCCCTTCACCGTGATCAGCCCCGGGTCGCCAGGGCCCGCTCCCACCAGGTAGACCAGACCCTTACTGCACACTTGCTGCCTCGCGCAGAATCTGGGCGGCGCCCTGGCTCAGGACCTTGTCTGCCAGGCGTCGACCGATGTCTTCGGCTTGACGAGGAGAACCGCTCAGGCTGTCGACGATCACCCTTGTGCCGTCTGGGTCTGCCACCAGGCCCTGGAGATTCAGGCGCCCATCGGATACTGACGCGTGAGCGGCGATAGGCACGGCGCAGCCACCGCCCAGAGCGGAGAGAAAGGCTCGCTCGGCGCTCACGGCTCTCTCAGTGGGAGCGTGATTCAACCGCTGGACCAGCCCTCTCACCTCTTCGTCGCTCTCCCTCACTTCGACTGCCAGGGCTCCCTGCCCCACGGAAGGCAGCATGAGCGCCAGGGGCAGATACTGGCTGATGGCCGAGGCGCGGCGGAGACGTATGAGCGCTGCCGCAGCCAGAATCAAGGCGTCGTAGGCTCCGCTCTTCAGCTTCCTCAGGCGGGTGTCAACGTTGCCCCGGACATCCCGGATCACAAGATCGCTACGATAGGCCAGAAGCTGAGCCCGCCTGCGGGCGCTTCCTGTTCCGACGACGGCCCCTGCTGGCAGATCGTCCAGGGTTGGGCCGCGGCGCGAAACCAGTGCGTCTCTGGCGTCCTCACGGGGAAGCACAGCTCCTATCTTCAGGCCTGTTGCCAGTTGTGTCGGCATGTCCTTCAGGCTGTGGACGGCCAGGTCGATCTCGTGAGCCAGCAGCTTCTCCTCGAGCGCCTTGACGAAAACACCCTGGCCGCCGATGGTGGCCAGGCTAGCATCGGGCTGGACATCGCCCTCGCTCTTGATCTCCCTCAGCAGCCAGGCCTTGTCTGGGTGAAGGGAAGCGAGCGCTTTTCGCACTGTCTCGGCCTGTATCCTGGCCAGTCGGCTGCCGCGTGTGCCGATGAGTAGGGTGCGCCGGTTTGCCGTCAACATTCCTCCT
>JAIVWR010000220.1:0-2041 GCA_048636435.1 Acidobacteriota bacterium
GTGCTCGCCTGTCGACTTCTCGGGCCAATACTTCATGTAGCAAGGGTCGATGACGACCAACGAGCCCGCGTCAACTCCGACGGTGCCCAACGGTTTGACCTTGTAGGGCTGCTCGAACGCGCTGGCGATGCGAGCGAAGCTTTGGTCCACCGCTTCCGTCGGAGGGATGGCGCCGGGCTGCCAGATCTCCGTGAGGCTCCCTCCCACGGCGTAGTTGAGAAACTTCTGCGGCGCCGCCCAATGCTGGGTAAGCTTGTCGGCGAGGGCGGGGAACCAGGAGCCGAGGGCCTGGCCTTCGGGATCGTGCTCTCGGCCGAGCTTGGAGGCGTCACGGGCGAGGCTGACGGGGGCGGCGTGATGATAGCGCTGTCCCGCCTCCGCAAGTCCGTCGCAGAAGGCCTGGCCTACCTGCGCACCATCGACGACGTCGAGGAGGCGGAGGTGTTCGCCGCCAGCAACGGCCAGTTGCTCACCCGCCTCAACTACACCTCCCACATCCCCTGCAACGGCGTGGAGGAGCCCAAGTCCACTGAGTCCTACGGCATCGGCGTGCAGGCCGTCTTCCGGACGGCCGAGGGGCGCAAGATAGGCTTCGGCAGCGAGAGCAGCGACATATCCATCGCGGGGGTGAAGGAGGCGCTGGCCAAGGCCCGCAAGGGGGCCGTCCTCGACCCCGAGTTCGTGTCGCTGGCCCGGCCCAGCGGCGAGAAGCGAGCCCTGCGCCGCTACCACGACCCTCGCCTGATGCGCCTGACCGACGCCGACCTGGTGGGCTGTGGCTGGGAGGTGGTGGGCGGCGCCCTGCGCACCTTCCAGGCATCGGAGACGCTCATCGACCTGGCCGGCGGCGACCTGCGCGCCCTCGGGCTCATCGTGGGGGGAGACGTGACCATCCTGCAGGAGCGCATCGCCGTGGCATCCTACGCCATGCCCGAGGTGCAGACCGACGAATCGAGCGCCATCCTCTCCTTCGTGACCTCCATGGTCGAGCGGGAAGGCTCCAAGGGCAGCGGCTGGGCGGCGGCGACCCGCCTGGCGGCCTTCGGCGATGAGGCCGGGCGGGAGGCGGTCGGCAACGCTGTTGAGGCGATCGGCGGCGTGCGAGTCAAGGACGGCGAGTATCGGGTCGTCTTCGGGCCGCAGGCGGTGATGGACCTGGTGGTGAACCTGGTGATGCCCAGCGTCAGCCTGGGCACCTTCTACGCCGCCGCCAGCCCCTTCATGGGGAAGCTGGGCAAGCAGATCGCCTCGCAGAAGCTGAGCATCTACGACGACGGCGCGGCGGTGGGGCTGGTGGGGAGCAAGGGCATCACCTGCGAGGGGCTGCCCACCGGTCGCACCGAGCTCATCCGCGACGGCGTCCTCGCGGGCCTGCTGACGAACCACTACGAGAGCCAGCGCATCCTCGGCGACCCCAAGGCTCGTGAGAAGCTGGGGGTGGATCCCGGCGATTATCGAGCGGCCATGGTGCCCCGCAACGGCTTCCGCTTCGCTCGCGGGGGCGGGCGCAACTTCGACGCTCAGCCGGGCATCTTCGCCACCAACGTCATCGTCGAAGGGGACGACCGCAGCCAAGAGGAGCTGCTGCGGCAGGTGGGCGATGGTCTATACCTGGGCCGCATCTGGTACACGTACCCTGTGAATGGCCTGCGCGCGGGCGACTTCACCTGCACGGTGGTGGGCGATTCCTACATCATCCGCGACGGCCGCCTGGCCGAACCCATCAAGGCCAATGCCATCCGCATCAACGATAGCATCCACAACGTTCTTCAGGGGATCATCGGCGTGGGGCGCGAGCGGCGGCCGACCCTGGCGTGGGCGGCGGACGAGATCGTCTACGCGCCGGAGATGGCGGTGGAGAAGGTGGGGGTGCAGGAGATCGCCGGGTTTATGGAGCAGGTCTAGAGACCTAGGTTTCCCCTAGCTGCTTTCTCCGCAGGTACTCGTCGATGGCCGCGGCTGCCACCTTGGCATCGGCCACGGCGTCGACTACGTAGTCCGGGCCGCGGACAGCATCACCGCCGGAGAACACGCCCGGGCG
>JAIVWR010000221.1:0-2030 GCA_048636435.1 Acidobacteriota bacterium
GATGACCATGATCAGCTAACGTGTGCCTTCAATTTCGCCCATGATACTATAAGTGCCAAATAGGAGCTAAGAATGGCGCCTGTCCAAAAGCGGCAGCTGATGGTGGTCTCCCACTCCCACTGGGACCGCGAGTGGTATCTCCCCTTCGAGGGCTTCCGCGCCCGCCTGGTGAGCATGCTGGACCGCCTGCTTCACCTCCTGGAGACGAACCCCGACTACAAGTACTTCATGCTGGACGGCCAGAGCATCATCCTGGAAGACTACCTGGAGATACGCCCCGACCGCCGCCAGGACATCGCCCGCCAGGTGCAGGCCGGCCGCCTGCTGGTGGGCCCCTGGTATGTCCTTGCGGACGAATTCCTGGCTGGCGGCGAGGCCTTGATCCGCAACCTTCAGATAGGCACCGCGATCGCTCGCCAGTTCGGGCCACCGATGATGGTGGGCTACCTGCCGGACATGTTTGGCCAGATCGTCCACATGCCCTCCATCCTGGCCGGCTTCGGCATCCCTGCCGCCGTCATCTGGCGGGGGGTCGATAGGTCGATCACCACCTCCGAGTTCTTCTGGCGAGCGCCGGACGACTCGGAGGTGCTGACCATCCACCTGCCCGAGGGCTACAGCCTGGGCCGAGCCCTGCCCCTGGAGCGAGAGCCCTTGATGAATCGCCTGCACAGCATTCGGCAGGTCCTGGAGCCCTGGGCCAGCACCCCCCATTTGCTGGTGATGAACGGTGACGACCACCTCGAGCCCCAGCCCGAGCTTCCGGCCGTCATCACCCTGGCCAACGAAAGCCTGGAGGACGCCAAGCTGGTGCAGGCCACCCTGCCCACGTTCATCGAGGCGGTTCGCCAGGAGATGGGCGCCAGGAGCCATTCCTGGCCACGCGTCGAGGGAGAGTTGCGCTCGAGCCAGCGAGCCCCGATCCTGCCCGGGGTCACATCAGCCCGCATGTGGATCAAGCAGCGCAATCAGGAGTGCGAAGACCTGCTCCTGCGCTGGGCCGAGCCCTTCTCGGTCTGGGCCAACCTGCTGCGGCAGCGCAGCGAAGGCGATGACAGGGCCGCCTCCGATGCCGGCCTTCTGAGCACCGCCTGGAGGCTCCTGCTTCAGAACCAGGCGCACGACTCCATCTGCGGGTGCAGCATCGACGAGGTGCATGAGCAGATGGCGGTTCGCTTTCGGCGCTGCCAGAGGCTGGCCCAATCCGTCAGCCGCCATGCCCTGCGCTACATTGCCGACATGGCCGCCCCGGAGGATGGGACGCATGTGGTGGTCTTCAACCCTCTCAATGGCCCTCGCAGCGATTTCTGCACCGCCCGCCTTCCCCTTCCGGATGGCCGCCAGCCGCTGGCCCTCGAAGATGAGGATGGCAGGCGGGTCGCGTTGCAGCCGCTTCGCCGCGGCCTGCCCTCGGCTGGCGCCAGCCAGGAACGAGTGGATGCCGGCTTCCTGGCCAGCGATGTCCCAGCCTACGGATACAAGACCTTCGGCATCATCTATGGCAAGCCGACCCGCCCCAGGCGGCCACGGGCAGCTCAGGCCATTGAGAACGACTACTTCCGCGTGGAGGCAAGCCCCCTAGACGGCACAATCTCCCTGACGGACAAGGCGTCCGGCGTGACCCTTGACGGCATCAACCACTTCGTCGACGGCGGGGACTGCGGCGACGAGTACAACTACTGCCCGCCAGCCCACGACGACCTGGTGGACAGGCCTCGGCGCGCGCCTCGCATCCGCCTGGTGGAGGACGGCGCCGCTCGCTCCACCCTGGAGATCACGCTGGACTACAGCCTGCCCAAGAGACTGACCGGAGACCGCCAGAGGCGCTCCCGCCAGCGGCGGATCTGCCGCATTGTCAGCCGCGTCAGCATCTATGCGGGCGTGCCCCGCGTGGACTTCGAGACGGAGGTGGATAACCAAGCGGAGGACCATCGCCTGCGGGTGCACTTCCCCACCGGCCTGCGCGCCCAGCTCTGCCATGCCGAGCAGCACTTCGGCGTGCTGGCCCGGCCGCTCGCGGTGCCGGAGGA
>JAIVWR010000222.1:0-2026 GCA_048636435.1 Acidobacteriota bacterium
GATGTGGTCATCAACTCGGCGGGGGTGGGCGTGGCCAAGCCCGACGCGCGCATTTACCACCTGGCCGCCGAAGGGCTGGGGGTGCCCGTCTCCGCCTGCGTGTTCACCGACGACCTCGCTCAGAACATTGAGGGGGCGCGGGCGGCCGGCATGCAGGCCTTCCACTTCCAGGGCGCTGCCGATATGGAGCGCCAGCTGCGGGCGCTGGGGGTCAGGTGGTAGCCTTCGGCTCGCGCTGGACAACGGCGCTGGCTGGCCGCTAAGATCGATCGACGTTCCTTCTCGCTTCCTTTGAGGAGTGTTGGCCTATGCCTGCCAAGGTAACGATCGACGTCATCCCCCAGATCCGCGAGATGGCCTGCGAGCTGGTGGGCCGCTCCTCGCGGCGGCTCCGCCACTTGCGCTACTGCGACCTGCGCATCGAGGTGGGCGAGGGCAAGGGGGCGGCGGCCGAGAACGGTATGGACAAGTTCAGCAGCGAGGACTATGGCTTCTCCTTCGGGGTGCGGGTCATCGCTGGGGAGAAGATGGCGGCGGCAGGCTACTTCGGCCAGCAGTTGGGGGCTGCCGACCTGCCCCGCCTCCAGCGTGTGCTCCGGGCCGGCATCGACCACGCCTACGAGCGGGCGCTGGCCAACGCTCAGAGCAAGGCCCTGGCTCGCGAGCGCCTGGGCCCCCTGGCCGAGGCCCTCCACAGCACCGAGCTGGCCCCCATCGAGGTGTGCCAGGACAGCGTGCCGCCCCGGTATCAGATCGACCCCCGCTCGCTCTCGCTGGACGAGATCGTTCGGTATGTGCGGGAGGTCTCCAAGGGCGTGCAGGGCGTCGGCCAGCAGGTCATGTACAACCACGTTGGCGCCTCGACTGTTCTCAGCCGCCAGCTCTTCTGCAGCTCCGAGGGGGCAAACATCGACCAGAGCTGGGCCATGACCGGCGGCGTGTGCTTCGTGGTGGCGGTCGGGAAGGAGGGCGGCCAGGAGCAATACGATTTCGTCGGGCACCAGCGCGGGTGGGAGGCCATCGCTCAGGGGGTGGACGAGGAGCACATCCAGCGGCCCGACCTGAGGACGTTCTCCCTCGATCTCGCCGGGGACACGGTGGCCCTGGCCAACTCGCGCCCGCTGAAGGCCAGCGACAAGGACGTGGTGGTGGTCACCGATCCCCACTACAACGCCCTCCTGGTGCACGAGATCATCGGCCACCCCACCGAGGCCGACCGCGCCCTCAAGATGGAGACGGGCTACGCCGGACGTAGCTGGTTGCTGCGGGACCTGGCGGAGAACCAGGTGGGCAAGCGGGTGGGCTCGGAGCTGCTGAGCGCCTTCACCGATGCCACCCTCTCCGGCTTCGGCCACTACCTGTACGACGACGAAGGGACGCCAGCCAGGCGGGTCGTCCACGTGGACAAGGGCATCTTCGGCGGCTTCATGAACAGCCGCCAGACGGCCGGTCTGCTGGGGGCCGAGCCCAACGGGTCGTACAAGGCCACCGATGCGTCGCTGGTGCCCCTGATCCGCATGTCGAACACCTGCTTCGCCGGCGGCGACCGCGACCCGCAGGACATCATCCGCGAGGTGGAGCACGGCTACTACGTTGTGGGCCATCGCATCCCCTCTATTTCTGAGCAGCGGGAGAACTTTCGCATCACGGCCATGAAGGTGTACGAGATCCGCAACGGCGAGCTGGGGGAGATGTTCCGCGACGGCGGCCTGACGAGCGACAGCCGCGACTACTTCATGAGCATCGACGCGGTGGGCAACGACTTTCGCCTGTTCCCCATCCCCAACTGCGGCAAGGGCCAGCCGATGCAGACCAAGCGGATGAGCAACGGCGGCCCGACCATGCGGGGGCGGGCCAAGCTGACGGGGGCGTAAGCGTGCGACCGCCCATGCCGGTCGGCCCCGCGATCACTTACCTCGCCATATACAGGGCGAACCTGCGTGCGCCCGAGTCGGAGCTGTGCGTCGCGAGCACGCCCGAGTTTGAGATCAAGCTGTCGCCGGGTCCCATACGGTTCTCTTTTACC
>JAIVWR010000223.1:0-2018 GCA_048636435.1 Acidobacteriota bacterium
TTAGCGCTGCAGCAGGGCTCCTGCCAAAGAGGAGGACGACAGAGCCAAGCCTGCAACTCTTCCGCCCGCCGGGCCACCCAGGGTCCCAGAGCCACCACCGGCACCCGTCGGCCCGAGGCCAGACAGGTGTTTTCCCCATCGTCGTCCCAGAAGACCACATGGAGAATGACGTTGTCATAGGCATGGTCATGATGGTGTCCATGGCGGCGAAAGGCGCTGGCCAGCACGTGCAGCTCCACATCCCCTCGCACCCGCTGGCCGCGAAGCTCGATGACGGCATCGCGAAAGTCGGGGCCGGCGCCGCCGGTGCAAGGACGGCCGCGAAAGACCACGCGCAGGGGCGAAGTATCGCCGCTGACCAGGGCCTGAGCGGGAAAGCGCTGTCCCTCCCACAGGCACACCAGCTCAGCCTCGCTAGGGGCAGGGACCAGGGGGCGGGGATCAGGCGACTGGGCCCCTTCGTTGGCCGCGTCCGCTCGCTCATTATTCAGGGCTCGCCGACCCAAAAGCGTTGTGCTCAATCCCTGTCCTGCCCCTCGTTCTCGAGCGCTGACCCCTGACCCCCAGCCCGGTACGGAAAGCCCTCCCGCTCGGCGATGAGAACCAGGAGGCGAACCGAGGTGCCCCGCGGCTGGTACTGGCCCGTCTCCCACTCGCTGATGGTTTGCTGACGGGTGCCCATCTCCGCAGCCATCTGCTCCTGGGTCAGGCCCAGGTGCTGGCGCAGGGCTCTCACCTGCTGGCTGTTCCACACAGGCCCTCGTTTTCGCCTCCCCTTAGCCACCATTGCCCACGGATCTTACACGCTTCCGCGTAAGGAATCAAGGGGTAGGGCTGCGGCCTGAACTGGCTCAAGGCCGTACTAATCAGATCACGCGAGCCTGAGCGAGATAGTACAAGAAAATAGGTCCGCACATAAGCTGATGCCAGACTTATTGCTCTCGTTGCCGCTATTTGCCCTTGCTCGCAGAGGGACGATAGGCTAATATGCGATCGACGATTTAGCACTCTTCCGAGGAGAGTGCTAAATTATCTGTGCCTAGTAAACGGCTCTGCAAAGGAGGGATGGTTGTGCCAGCCAAGAAGCGTCCGTCGGCCAAGGTCATTCCCTATGGCGATCGCATCGTGGTGAAACAGGTCTTGCAGGAAGAGGTACGGGCCAGCGGTATCGTGATCCCCGACACCGCGCAGGAGAGGCCTCAGTTGGGCGAGGTCATCGCTGTGGGGCCCGGCCGCCTGGATGAGAACGGCAAGCGCGTTCCCATCGAGGTGAAGGTGGGGGAGCGCGTCCTCTTCGCCAAGTACTCCGGCCAGGAGGTGCCGCGGGGCATCTTGCCCGGCGATCAGGAGGAGTACCTGGTCCTTAAGGAGAGCGACATCCTGGCCCGCCTGCAAAGCTAGAAAGCGGTTGTTGTTCCCACAATCTCTTAGTCAAGGATAGGTTAAGGAGGGGAGAGGTATGCCTGCCAAGATGTTGGTTTTCGATGAGGAGGCCAGACGCAAGCTCAAGGCCGGGGTGGACGCCCTGGCCAATGCCCTGCGGGTGACCCTGGGTCCCCGCGGCCGCAACGTGGTGCTAGAGAAGAAGTTCGGGCCGCCGGCAGTGGTGGACGACGGCGTCAGTGTAGCCAAGGAGATCGAACTCAAGGATCCCTTCGAGAATCTGGGCGCTCAGCTGGCCCGCGAGGTGGCTACCAAGACCAATGACGTCGCTGGCGACGGCACTACCACCGCCACCGTCCTGGCCCAGGCCATCGTCCGTGAGGGGATGAAGAACGTGGCCGCCGGCGCCAACCCTATGGCCATCAAGCATGGGCTGGAGCGGGGCGTGCAGGCGGTTGTGGACGCCCTGCGCGCTGTGGCTCGGCCGGTGGCTGGCAAGGAGCAGATCGCTCAGGTGGCCACCCTTTCCGGCCACGACACCGAGATCGGCGAGATCATTGCCGACGTCATGGAGAAGGTTGGCAAGGACGGGGTGATCACCGTCGAGGAGGGCAAGGGCATTCGCTTGGAGACGG
>JAIVWR010000224.1:0-2016 GCA_048636435.1 Acidobacteriota bacterium
ACCATGTCTAAAGAAAATGGAGGGTTGTCCGGAAGTTCGGGGGAAAAAGCCAACAAACGTGCCAGATGAACTGGTTGAACGAGAGCCCGACGCGCGAACCGATCAACAGATTCGGGGGGTCGCCGACCAGCGTGGCAGTGCCGCCGATGTTGGAGCTCAGCACTTCGAGGATCAGGAACAGCTTCGGATCAAGTTCCAACTGGTCGGCTATGAGGATCGTCACCGGGGCCATCAGCAGGATGGTGGTCACGTTGTCCAGCAGGGCGGACAGGCCTGCAGTGGCGCAGAACAGGCACAGGAGGACCTTCACCGGGCTGCCGCCCACACGCCTGGCCAGCCAGATGGCCACCCACTGGAACAGGCCGGTCGTGGCGAGCGACTCGACCAGAATCATCATGCCGAGCAGGAGGAAGATCACGTTCAGGTCTATGTGGCGGTAGGCGGCCTCCTCGGAGATGGCACCGAGGGCCATCAGAAGACAGCCGCCGAGGATGGCGGCGACGGCCTTGTTCAGGCGCCCGGTGGCGATCGCCACGTACGCGAAGCTGAAGATGATGATGCTGCGCCACACGGCGGACTGACACCTAGTGCTACTTTGTCAACTTGTTGATTTCGGGGTCCGAAGTTCGCGATAAGCAGTCCACAGGAGGTTTCCTATGGACTGCATCGTCAACGAGCCGGACCCTGTCTGTGGACCGTTCTTTGACAAGTTCGCCGATCTGTGGTCGCGGCCGAATCAGCCGCAGTGCTTCGCCACCTACGTGCGGGGCCTTCTGGCGCAGATGGACCGCAAGAACGTCGAGGCCATCAGCAACGGCACGGTCGGCCAGGCCTACCAGGGCCTGCACCATTTCCTGAGCGAGTCGCCCTGGGATGCCGCCGTGCTGAACCGCCGGCGGGTGGAACTCCTGGAGGCCGACGTGCGCACCCGCAGCCGCCCTGGAGGCGTGCTGGTCCTGGACGACAGCGGCGTGCCCAAGAAGGGCGAAGCCACCCAGGGCGTCAAGCGCCAGTACATCGGCCAGCTCGGCAAGGTGGCCAACGGCCAGGTCTTCGTCACCAGCCACTACGCCGAGGAGCGCTGCCACTGGCCGGTGGACCTTCTGCCCTACGTGCCGGACAACTGGCTGGAGGGCGGCAAGGCCGATGCGGCCTTCCGCACCAAGCTGGAGCTGGCCCTGGAGCTTGCCGACCGGGCGGTGGCCTGGGGCCTGCGGTTTCGGGCCATCGTGGCGGACGCCTGGTATGGGCGTAACGCAGGCTTCATAAAGGCCTTAGAGGAGCGTTCCTTGCCCTACGTGGTCGAGATGGAGGCCGGCCAGAGGATCTTCGCCCGTCTGGAGGGCGACATAGCGTCCAACGAGCACCGGCTAAGAGAGGCACTGAGCCTACTTGAGCCGAAGGACTTCCGCCCCGTGCGCATCAAGTGCGCCGACGGCACGGAACGGGAAGTATTCGTGGCCGCCCTGAAGGTGAAGATCAAGAAGCTGCCCGCAAAGCGCCGCGTCGTGGTGGTGACCCACTGCCCGCAGGAGCCCGGCTCCGACGAGAACTTGCGTTTCCTTCTGACCAACGTGGCCCAGCTTCGCACCGACACGGTGGCCAGGCTCTACGCGTTGCGCAACTGGGTGGAGGTCTTCTACCGGGAGGCCAAGTGTGACCTGGGCGCCGGCCAGTATCAGGTGCGGGATCTGGAGAGCATCGTCAGGCACTGGCAACTGGTCTTTGTGGCCTACAGCCTTCTGGTGCAGCTGCGCCGGCGGGGCCGGCTCGGGCGCTGGAGCGAAAAAAAGGGCTCACCGTCAGGCAGACCCTGATGGCGCTTCGCCACTACCTGCGCCAGCGCTTCGTGGAGCACTGGCTTCCACAGAACGGCGAACTTTTCAAAGAGCACCTACAGAGCAAGGGCTACTGGTTTAGCCCGCAATTGGTGAACATGACAAAGTAGCACTAGTAGCTCGCGCAGCAGGACGAGGCGCTCATGGAGCATCTGAAGATATGAGTCGATCCCGCGCC
>JAIVWR010000225.1:0-2012 GCA_048636435.1 Acidobacteriota bacterium
CCCCATCATTTAGTGCCCCCATTTGATTTTCGCCGCTAGGCGTCGCCCGTTTCTCCATTGCCGAGAGGCCACCTGGCCCTCTCTTGAGGAGTAGTCACGCATGGTTATAGCCAGCGATTCCATCCAGGGCAAGTTCCACGTCCCCTCCCTCCGCAAGTCCTACTCACGCATCCCGGACGCCATCGCCGTACCCAACCTCATCCGCATCCAGTTGGACTCCTATGAGGTGTTCAAGAACGAGGGACTGCGTGACCTCTTGCACGAGATCTCGCCCATCCAGGATTTCACCGGCAACCGCCTGGAGATGCGGTTCACCGACTACAGCTTCGGGGATCCCAAGTACACACAGGAGGAGTGCCGGGAGCGGGACGCCACCTACGCCGCCCCCCTGCGGGTCATCGTCCAGCTCCTCGTCAAGGAGACGGGCGAAGTCAAAGAGCAGGAGATATTCATGGGCGACTTCCCGCTCATGACACACAACGGCACCTTCATCGTCAACGGCGCCGAGCGCGTCGTCGTCTCCCAGTTGGTCCGCTCCCCGGGCGTCTACCTGACCCTGGAGCAGGACCACACCAGCGGCCGCGACCTCTGCTACGCCAAGCTGATCCCCAACCGCGGCGCCTGGCTGGAGTTCGAGACGTCCAACAAGAACGTCATATCCGTCAAGGTGGACCGCAAGCGCAAGATACCCATCACCACCCTGCTGCGTGCCATCGGAGGCGGGTCCCTGCTCGTCGCCTTCTGGTTAGGGTGCTCCTGGAGGGCCCGGCCAGCCGTCCCCGTGGCGGGGCAATACGCGCCAGGCAGCCTCATTGTCGCGACCATCGTGCTTTCGGCGGCCGGGGCCGCGGCCCTGTCCGGCTGGACCTCCACCAACGTATTCGAGGGACTCCCCCACCAGCCGGACGAGGTCGTCTACAGGCTCCAGTCCGAGTGGATCCTTTCCGGCAGACTCGCCGGGGAGAGGCCACTGTGCCCCGACCACTTCGAAATTCCCTTCACCTATTTCCGCGGCGACCTGTGGATCGGCCACTATCCCCCGGCCTGGCCGCTGATCCTCGCCCCTGGAGTCGCCCTCAATATCGCCTGGCTCGTTCCCGCGGCACTCCGGTTCGCCTTCGTGGTCCTGGTCGGCATGCTCGGCTGGCAACTGGCCGGGCGATGGGCAGGCGCCGGAGCCGCCCTACTCGCCGCGACCTCGCCCCTGGCGACCCTCCTGTTCGCTTCGACCATGCCCCACGCTGGCAGCGCAACCTTGCTGCTTGCAGGTCTTTTCCTGTGTCTTCCACGACACTGCGAGGAAACATCGCTGCGATGGGTCGTCGCCGGGGCGGCGTTCGGAGTCTCCTTCGCGATCAGACCGCTCACCACCGTCGCATACGCCATTCCCCTGGGCGTTTTCCTTCTCCATGAAGCGACGGTCGGGCGGCGGCGGGCTCGAGAGCTGATCTGTGTTGTAGCCGGTGGGCTCTCAGCAGTCGGACCCGCCCTGGCGGCGAATGCCTTCCTGACCGGCTCACCCTGGCAGTTCCCTTACTCCCTCGCCGACGGACCGATGGTCTCTCCCGACCACCTGATGTTCGGCATCCGCAACGTCGACGCCATCCTGGCCTCGCTGGTCCCCATGCTCCATGGGTGGGGCTGGCCGTGGTTGCCCGACCCGGCCCTCCTCACCCTGCCTCTCGCCTTCGTCGCCGTGCCCTTCCTGTCCGGGAGCGCCACCCGCGAGGAGAAGCTCCTGCTCGCCCTTGCCACCAGCGTCGTCATGGTTAACATCGTCGCCCAGGCCAGCGGGCTTCACGGTTTCGGCCCACGCTACGCGTTCGCAGCCTGTGCGCCCCTGTGGATTCTCACGGCAAGCGGGGTAACCCGGCTCGCCCGCCTCGAGCACCGCCGGTTGCCGGCGGCGCAGGCATAATGTACTTCGACGATATTCGGCTGTATGCACCGGCACCGTAAGCCGGGATTGAGCGGTTAAGTAAAATTGCGTGATTAATATAGTAAGTTTCGCT
>JAIVWR010000226.1:0-2001 GCA_048636435.1 Acidobacteriota bacterium
AGGTTAACATAACCTATGCACAGCCTCCCTTTCCTCCTGCTATAATACCCTTTGCGCGTCGCAAAGGGACAAATGTTTACGCACCTTCACCTTCACACCGAATATAGCCTTCTGGACGGCCTGGCCCGCATCCCTCAGCTCATGGAGCGAGCGCAGGAGCTGGGGCAAGAGGCGATCGCCCTCACCGACCACGGCGTCCTGTACGGGGTCGTCCCCTTCTACAAGGAGGCGAAAGCCCGCGGCGTCAAGCCGATCATAGGCGTCGAGGCCTACCTTGCCCCGGGGTCGCGCCACTCGCGCGAGCCCAAGGACAGGCATCTTTATCACCTCACCCTTCTGGCCAGAGACCTGGAAGGATACCGCAACCTGCTGGCCCTGGCGACCAAGGCACACCTGGAGGGCTACTACTACCGACCGCGCATGGACAAGGAGTTGCTTCAGCAACACCACGAGGGGCTCATCGCGCTGTCCGGCTGCCATAGCGGCGAGCTGGCGCGCCTGCTGGCCGAGGGCCGGTGGGATGAGGCGGTCGCGGCGGCCCAGTGGTATCGAGAGGTGTTCGGGGAGTTCTATGTGGAGCTTCAGGACCACAACATCCCCGAGGCCACCAAGGTCAACGAGAAGCTGGTGCGCCTTTCGGGCGAGACGGGGCTGCCGCTGGTGGCCACCAACGACGTCCACTTCATCCATCGCGAGGATGCCCCCACCCACGACATCCTGGTCTGTATCGGCACCAACACGTCCATCCTGGACGAGCGGCGGATGCGGCTGGCCGGGGACGCCGACTCCTACTATCTAAAGTCCGAAGAGGAGATGCGGCAGCTCTTCGGCGAGGTGCCGGAGGCAATCGAGAACACGTGGCGCATCGCCGAGATGTGCGAACTGGAGCTGGAGTTCGGGCGGCTGCACCTGCCCGAGGCCGACGTTCCCGAGGGCACGTCGGCGGACGACTATCTGGCCCAGCTCTGCTACCAGGGCCTGGCCCAGCGCTATCCGAACGGCTCCGAAGAGCCGCGCCGACGGCTGGAGTACGAGCTGTCGGTGGTGCAGCAGACGGGCTTCAGCGACTACATCCTGGTGGTGCACGACTTCGCCCAGTTCGCCAGGAAGCAGGGCATCCTGATGGCCGTGCGCGGTTCGGCCGCCGCCAGCATCATCCTCTATTGCCTGGGCGTTACCGACATCGATCCGCTGGCGTACCGCCTGGTGTTCGAGCGGTTCCTGAACGTGGAACGGCGGGAGCTGCCCGACGTGGACCTCGACTTCGCGGAGGACCGCCGCGACGAGGTGATACGCTACGCGGCCCAGAAGTACGGCTACGACCGGGTGGCCCAGATCATCACCTTCGGCACCATGGGGGCCAAGGCGGCCATCCGCGACGTCGGCCGCGCGCTGGGGATGACCTACGCCGACGTGGACAGGGTGGCCCGGCTGGTGCCCTCCATCCTGAACATGACCATCGACCGGGCCCTGGCAAGCAGCGGGGAGCTGAGCAGCATCTACGACGCCGACGAGCAGGTGCAGCGGCTGGTGGACACCGCCAAGCAAGTGGAGGGGGTGGCGCGTCACGCCAGCACCCACGCCGCAGGCCTCGTCATCGCGCCCGAGCCCCTGGTCCACTTCCTCCCCCTACAGCGGCCGGCCCACGCCCTGGTGGGCGGCAAGGAGGGCGATGGCACACCCATCCCCACGACCCAATACGCGATGGAGGCCGTGGCCGACATCGGGCTGCTGAAGATGGACTTCCTGGGCCTGGCCAACCTCACAATCCTGGGCAAGGCAGTGGATATCATACGGGAGACGCGCGGCGAGGAGATCGATCTGCAGGCGTTGCCCGACGGCGACGCCAAGACGTACGCGACGCTGTGGGAGGGGCAGACCTTCGGGGTGTTCCAGCTAGAGAGCAGCGGCATGCGGCGCTACATCCAGGAGCTGAAGCCCACGGCCATCAAGGACCTAGCGGCGATGGTGGCTCTATACCGCCCGGGGCCGATGCAGCAC